>JBGUYH010000179.1:0-14781 GCA_045118595.1 Bacteroidales bacterium
GGTCTTTGGGTCGATTCAAGATATTACATTCAAGCCGAAAAACAATTGCGTAATACATCTATCGAATTGTTTAAAAGCGGATTGCCACATGTGCCTGATTATGTAACATATCTAACCAATGTAATGGCATCGGGTACAACGGTTGGCGTCGATGGTTTTACACTTCCTGTCGATGTTTTCAAATTGATGAAGAAAAAACTATCAGATTTTGGCATAAAACTCAATCATAAAGTTGATATAATAGACGAAGTGTTTGCTCCTCGTGAAAGTCTGCCGCTCGATGAAGTGATTGAGATGGATCCTAGTATTGCAGGTCTTAACAGACGACAAAAAGTTGCATTGCTGCGTCAGGAAATGCTGAAAAATAATATAAGTCACTATTTAGTAACTGCACTCGACGACGTAGCATGGTTAACCAATTTGCGTGGCAACGACGTTGAATATAATCCTGTATTCTATGCCTACATGCTCGTTACACCTACCGAAGAACATCTTTATATTGACCCACATAAGCTAAGTTCAATAATTAGCAAACGACTTGATGAAGATGGCTTAAAATTGTCGCTCTACGATCATTTTGAAAAGAATATGAGTAACTTACCAGTCGATGCTCGTGTGTTTTACGACCCCAAAACAACAAACACTCGTGTAGCATTATCACTGCCCAAAAACATATTCAGAGTAGAGGATACAAGCTATATAACTTTCTTGAAAGGTAAAAAGAGTCCAGATGAGATAAACCACATGTACGCAAGTCATGTGCGCGATGGAGTAGCATTGGTACGTTTTCTTCATTGGCTCGATAATATAGTGGGAAAACAACGTCTTACTGAACTTGATGTTGCAGCCAAGTTACTTGAATACAGAAAGAATAATGATCTTTTTATAAGTGAATCATTTGAACCTATAGCTGCCTATGGCACCAATGGCGCTATTGTACACTATTCACCATCGATAGAAAGCAATGCAGAAATAGAACCAGAAGGGCTACTTTTGCTCGACACTGGTGCTCAATATGCCGATGGTACAACAGATATAACTCGCACCATAGCTCTCGGACCTCTAACCCATGAGTCGATGCGCGATTACACACTTGTACTTAAAGGGCACATAGCGTTGGCTACAGCTGTATTCCCATCAGGAACACGAGGTGTGCAACTCGATATATTGGCACGTAGACCAATGTGGCAAGCTGGCATTGATTATGGTCATGGTACAGGTCATGGTGTAGGTTTCTGTCTTAATGTGCACGAAGGTCCGCAGCGGATTAGTAAAGTTGACAATGGTGTAGCTCTTGAAGAGGGTATGATAACGAGCAACGAACCAGGCATATATCGTGAAGGTAAACATGGCGTTAGAATAGAAAACCTAGTGGTGTGTGAACAAGCCGACAAAACAGAATTTGGCGAATTCTTAAAATTCAGAACCATAACTCTGTGTCCAATCGATACCCGCCCAATAATTAAAGATATGCTTACTAGCGAAGAGGTAAAGTGGCTCAACAACTATCATAGCATGGTGCGTGCTACACTTCATGATCTTCTGAACGATGAACAAGAGCGTATGTGGCTCGATAACGCAACCAAAGCCATCTGAAATTATGAATAGCGTTGAAAGTTTGTTCCGATTTGCATCGGTATCGAAACAAAATATGGACATATTCTCATTTGGTCAGGTTATTAATCGTCTTGATAGATGTGGACTTTTTATCTGCTATCGCGGAGAAGTTGTTCTTATGGTTAATGGCGAAAACATAACGTTGAGAAGAGGTGGAATATATCTATATATGCCATCTGTTATGATGCGTCCTATATCGGCAACCGATGATGCAGAGGGTATGATAGCTTCAATTGATGTTAATTATGTAGTGCAAGGCATAAATAGAGTTTCATCAATTGATAGCATACTCTTTCTACGTAATAATCCATACGTGCAAATGTCGGAAGAGCAATTTCAAAAATCGACACTTATACTTGATGTTGTAAGACAGAAACTTGATGATACAAAAAATATTGGATACACAGGTATAAAACATAAGCTTCAGCTCGAAGTTTTAAAATCGATAGGGCAAGTAGCATTGTTTGAAATATTGTCGATATTTTTTGAAAATAAAAAGGATAATGATCCGATCCACTCTAAGAAAGATTTGATATTTTTCAACTTTATAACATCCCTGTATCGCAACTATAAAGTACAGCGTGATGTGTCGTTTTATGCAGAGGAGCAACACTTATCGCCACGATATTTTTCTGCTATAGTAAAAGAAAAATCGGGTAGTAGTGCATTGCAATGGATTGTAAATGTGGTTATTGGCGAAATGAAGCAAATGCTTGAGACATCAGATATGTCTATAAAAGATATTGCACAAATAATGGGTTTTCCAACCCAAAGTTTCTTTGGCAAATATTTTAAACAATATGTAGGCATGTCGCCCAAAGATTACAGAATTGAAATGCAAAAAATGGGCTTAGCATATAGAGATGGACAGAAATAGTAAAGCTAGTCATTACAACCAACACATAATAGTTGCAATTTTTGTTGCCATGTTGGCAGTTGTGCATACGTCGAAAGCACAAAGTCAGAGTGGAAATGTATTTGAGTTTTTAGATATGCCCACAACAAGCCGAATGGTGGCTTTGGGTGGTTCACACGCAGTATTGGGTGCCGATGATATTAATTTTGTGGTTCATAATCCAGCTGCTCTGCGCGATACGTTGCATCGTAGCATTGGGCTCAATTTTACACCATTAAAAGCAGGTATAAAAGCAGGTTCGGTGGCTTATGCTCAGCACATCGACAAGTTAAATGGAATTGTTTCGGCAACGGTGCAGTATATCAACTATGGTACATTTGACGAAACTAGTGAAGATGGTACCGAAATGGGTACATTTAGCGCTCAAGAAGTTGCGCTTTATTTAACCTATTCACGTTCGTTTTCTACTCAATTTACACTTGCAGCAACACTAAAACCCATTTTTAGTCGCTTGGCAGAATATGGCTCTGTTGGATTGGCTATGGATATGGGGGCTTTTTATAGATCAGTAAACAAACGATTTGTTGCAGGAGTGGTAATAAGAAACGTAGGTGCTCAGATAAAGCGATTCGATGATGCAGAAAGTAACGAACACTTATATACAGATATGCGCATAGGTTTTGCATATAAAGCTGAACATGCCCCATTTCGTTTGACAATGACGATGAAAGACTTATTTCATTGGAATTTGTCTGTTAATTCTAATAATAACATATCATTTGGCGACAATTTATTACGGCATATTATATTGGGAGTAGAGTTTATTCCATCCGACAAGGTATTTGCTGCTATTGGCTATAATCATCGCATCCGCAAAGAGAATAGAGATTCTTCGGTTGGTGGCGCAGCAGGAATATCTTGGGGATTAGGTTTTAGAATAGCCAAAATAGATATAGCTTATGCAATGGGTAAATATCACACTGCAGGAGCTGCCAATAGCATAACACTATCAACAAATATAAATAGGTTTATCAAATAGCATTATGGCCGATAACTATTTAGAAAAAAAATTTGAAGAACATTATTCGCAGCCATCGCGTCAGCGCATAACTCACATAAAAACAAAAATACGCAATGTTTTTGTTACTGGTGGTGCTAATGGCATCGGCCGAGCTATAGTGAAGCAGTTGCGAATGGCAGGCAATAATGTGGCGTTCTGTGATATTGACGACCTTCATGGTGAAGAATTAGCATCGACAACAGGAACAGTATTTTTGCATGTCGATGTGCGTAATAGTAGTCAACTTGAAGCTGCAATGGATAGTATTGCAGAAAAATGGGGGCATATTGACATATTAGTAAATAGTGCAGCTATAAGTAGTTTTTGTGATTTAACAGAAACCACCATCAATGATTTTGATAATGTGCTGAACATCAATATGCGGTCTGTTTTTGTTACAGCTCGCAAATACGCTCTTATGTGCAAAAATAACTCGTGTAGCTATGGGCGAATAATAAACATTAGTTCGACATATAGCACTAGAAGCTTATCAGGTAGCGAAGCCTATTCTGCATCGGCTGGGGCTATTATTTCACTAACACGTGCCTTGGCTATGTCGATGGCTCAATATGGTATTACTGTAAATTGTATATCACATGGCTATGTTGATGCAACTGATGAAAAAAATGTAATCAGGCAAGCCGAAACAATGGCTCGTATTGTTCGTTTTTTGTGCGATGATAATAATGATTATGTCAATGGCGAAAATATAGTCTGCGATGGCGGCTCTTTGTGCCAAATGAAATGTTAAGTGATTCGTTGAATTGGATAAAATCTAGGTTAGATAACTGCACACATTTATTCTCGTGGCTATAATGTATGCTAGTCGATTATTTTGCGTAATTATACAATTGAGAATCGGCATGTGCCGCATATTGCATATTATGAAGATTTTTTCTACGCAAACTATCGACCTTTTGCAAAATCATGATACATATATGCGATATAGTACAAAGTTTATCATAGTTAACGAAAGTCCTTTATTGGTTTTATCTCCAGCATTTACGCTATATATATCAATATTCCACTATAGTTGATGTCCATCAGTATAAAGACATTATGTTTCGTCTTTGTAACATCGACTAATTGTAATAAATCTTGCTTTCTCATATCAATTAAGTTTATTGTTCATTTTAAATAGTTCATTAAAATTTCTGATAATCTCGACCATTTCATCAGGTAGATAGCTCAGAGCCTTAAAGATTATTTCATCAGGAATTTCATAGAAGGTTCCAGCCAATGAGCCGACAATTGCGCCTAATGTATCGCTATCACCGCCATAAGAAATAGCAAGACGAATAGCATCTTCAAAACTCTTTGATTGTAGAAAAAGATGAATAGCAAGTGGTACGCAGCCTTGACAAGTTTCGTTCCATTCACCCTTCTTTGGTAGATGCTCTATGTAATTGTTGTTATAGAAATCAATAAGTATTTGCTGCGTAGCTTCTTTGCTTTGTTTTTTTCTAAGTTCCCATATAGCAAGTGCAATAGCTTGTGCACCTTTTATTCCTTCTGGATGTGAGTGTGAACATTCAGTTGCTTTACGGGCTTCGATTCTTACCGTGTTCGAGTCTGTGAATGCATAACCGATAGGCGAGATGCGCATTGCTGCTCCGTTCCCATAGCTATTATAAGGCTGTGGATTATCTGAAGCTATCCAACGTACGAAAGAGTTGCCGTATGCACCTTTAGGGGTTGGGTATTTGCGACACCAACGAATTATGCTATCACGGTACGATTCTCCTTTGAGTATAGCATCTGCAATTGCTACCGTGCAGATTGTATCATCAGTGAAAGAACTGCCATGTGGGAATAGCTCGAAATCATAATTAAGTGTATTATGAAACTCGTATGTGCTACCTACAATATCTCCAATTATAGCTCCTATCATAGTCCTATTCGGTTGAATTTGTAACAAAGTTATCGTATTATTCTCTGTTCATATAAAACAATTATTCCTTTTAACTATAGCCAAAAGAGCCTATCCAAAAATTGGATAAGCTCTCTTTTTACCTTTTAGATTAGTGGAGGTTCTTTAGTTGAAATGATACAAGAACACAATTTCGCCTTCGTAGGCAGGTTTGCGATTGTTTTCTATTTCGAGTTTTACTCCCATCGAAGCTTTTATTGTGCCACGTAAGTTAACAACAGAGTTAACTTTAACATGCAAACGTACACGGCTATCAACAAGTACAGGTTGATTATATTTCAAGTGCTCAATACCGTAGTTTATTTGGTCTTTGATATTTTGCACTTCAACAATCTGTTCCCACAAATGGGGTAGGATAGATAGTGTTAGATACCCATGAGCTATAGTGTTGCCAAATGGCGACTCTTTTTTAGCTTTTTCTGTATCGACATGAATCCACTGATGGTCGAGTGTGGCATCGGCGAAAAGATTGATTTGTTCTTGTGTAAATGTGTGCCAATCAGATACGCCAAGTTCTTTGCCAACAAGTGCTTCGAGTTCTTCGAAACTTTTGATGATAATCTTACTCATATTGCATGTAGATTTTATAATAAAAAAGCCATCCACCAAATGATGAATGGCTCTATTGCTTTAGCTCTAAGATTATTTCTTTGCGAAGAAGTCTTTAACCTCGTCAGCTGTCATAATTTCCTCTTTGAAAATGTATGCACCAGTCTTAGGCGACTTCACCATCTTAATAGCTTTAACGTGACCTACTTTGTCACCCGTTTTGAGGGTTGCTACTACTTTCTTTGCCATAGTACAATATTTTAATTCACGTTAATTACTTAATCTCTCTGTGGAGCGTTACACGCTTCAAGAAAGGATTGTACTTCTTACGCTCCAAACGATCTGGAGAGTTTTTGCGGTTCTTTGTGGTAATGTAACGCGACATACCTGGAACACCGCTCTCTTTTTGCTCAGTACATTCAAGAATTACTTGAACGCGATTGCCTTTAGCTTTTTTTGCCATTGTTGTATGTCTTTATTATTTACCTATGATACCTTTATCTGTTGCGCGCTTAAGAGCTGCCTGTATACCTATTTTGTTGATAAGGCGAATACCAGCGCAAGAAACCTTGAGTGTTACCCAACGATTTTCCTCAGGTATGAAGAACTTCTTCACGAAGAGATTCGGATCGAAAGTTCTCTTCACTCTCCTCTTTGAGTGGGAAACATGATTTCCCGCTTGTGCAGAGATTCCTGTTATCTGACAAATCTTTGACATTGCTTAATTCTTTTCGGATACTTTTCAAACACGGGTGCAAAATTGAGCATTATTTCTGAATAATCCAAACTATTAGGGCTTTTTTTTGCCCTCAGACCCCTTGTTTCTCAATAGTTTCATCGCTGTGCATCTTATTTGATGAAATATCGAATGTGTCTGATTGGAGAAGATTAAGTTTGCTGATGCAGAAATGCTTTTTCTCTAACCCGCGGCAAAATTATTACTTATTTATCACATTTGCAAATGATTGCATCTATTTTTTGCGTTCTATCTCTGCATATACCGAATCGCGCAGTGCCATAAGTTCTCGTTGAGTTAGCATAAGCATATTGGCTGTGCGTGAGGTCATTGAGTCGATAATTGTTGCGCTTTCGTGGCTTATCTTGTCGGTAGATATTATAAAATCGATAGCTCGAGCTTTTATGCTATCAACCATTTGAAAGCTAATAGTCAATGTTTGCTCTGCTAATTGTTTGAAATTTGCGACTAAGCTATCGGTTATAGCTTCTGCTTGTTGCCGATTTATAGATGTTTTGTTCGTTTTTTGCTGCGCTTCAATCACTATTGTGGTGATAAATGCTATTGCTATTGTTATGATAATCTTTTTCATAGTATTACATGTTTTAGTTCGTAGATTATTTTACAAATATACGCGAATACTATGATACTATTCTTATTCATTCCAATATTTCCATGCAGCTTCGGCTTGAAGGTGTAGCATTTCAAGTCCGTTTTTGGTTATAGCTCCTTGTTCTGATGCTTTTTTTAAGAAAAGTGTTTGTTCTGGGTTATAAACAAGGTCGTAAACTAAATGTTGGGGTGTTATGAATTGGTATGGTATATTTGGACAAGTATCGACATTGGGGTACGTTCCAAGTGGCGAACAGTTGACTATTACTTTGTTTGTGCTCATTACTTGTTGGTTTAAATCGGCATATGTTAATTGTCCGTCTTTGGGTGTGCGCGAAATAAACGTTATTTTGATGCCTAATTTATTAAGCATAGCACAAACAGCTTTAGAGGCGCCTCCTGTTCCGAGTATTAGCGCATTGGTATGCCAAGGTTTTAGTAATGGCTTTATTGAGTGGAAAAATCCATATATGTCGCTATTGTAGCCTTTTAGGATTATTTGCTCGTTGTTACGAATTATCTTTACGACATTGACTGCACCTATGGCTGCAGCTTCTGGGTCAAGTTCGTTGAGATATGGAATGATTTGTTGTTTGTATGGTATTGTGACGTTAAATCCAACCAATTCAGTGTTAGTGTTGACTAATTCAACAACATCGTCGATGCGTTCGAGTTGATATAATGAATAACATGCATCGATGTGTTCGTTTTTGAATTTTTCAGTAAAGTATTTTTGCGAAAAAGAGTGTACGAGTGGATTACCTATCAGACCAAATTTTTTCATTGATGATCGAGTTTAATATTGTACTTTTGGCATATCTGCACACAATCAGGGGCCATGAGCAGATTGTGAATATTTTCATCTTCGGCAGCATCGTAGATGGTCGCACTATTGTTTTGTGCAATGTCGGCAAGTGTTTTAAGTGCCGATTTGGGTTTGCTTTCAAAACAATATTGCACCACAAATGTTATAAATTTGAATGCCCATGAATGTCCGTATTGCGATTTGAATTTTTTAAATATTCCAGCAACTTCATTTTCTCCATATGTAGCAACACAAAAACGCAATACTTCGTTCCATGCCAAAACGGCTTCTGGGTCAAGTTCTATGCCATTAAGTAAACTTTGGTAGGCACTTTTTTTGTCCATCATATTGTAATAGACTTGTGCTTTTGCGAAGTGATATTCAGCGCCATCAGGATCTATTTCGATTAGATTGTTTAATGTATTAAGGGCTTCTGAATTATTATTGAGTTCTATGTTGCACAATGCGTAGCCATACAATATGGGTGGATTATCGGGCATAAAGTCGATGGCTTTTAAGTAAAAACGTCGTGCGAGGTCATAGTTTCCTAGTTCCCACCAACATTCGGCAATATATTGCATTACACTATTGTCTTGCTCTGATGTGAGACAGAGTGATGCGTATTCAAGGTAGCAATTGAGGGCTTTTTCGTATTGCATAATATTCATATACGTATTGCCCATGTTGAAATATGGCTCAGGATATTCGGGGGTAATGGTAACGGCAGTGTCGTAAGCCATTATTGCTTTATCATATTCACCTTCGTTATTGTATATGATGCCCAAATTGTACCATGCTGCAGGGTAGAATGGTTTTCTGTCGACAAGGTCTTCGTATGTAATTTTGGCCTTTTCGGTCATTTCTGTCTTTTCGTATGCATATGCCAATTCAAATAGTGCTTCTGGGTCGTTAGGGTGACTGTTGACGTATGGTACAAGAAAACGTTTTGCCTCTTCGTGATTGCCAAATTGGTTGAGGTTGAGTCCAATTTCGTAATACATCTCTTCGTCAATTTGACATGCTTTGTCGAAGTAATTAATAGCCTTGTGGATGTCATTACTTTTTAGTTCAAGCCAACCATACGATACAAAAAAATCAGGGTTGTTTGATGATGTTGGTTCTAAATATGACAATAACTGTCGAGCTTCTCGTAATGAGTCGCCGTCTATGAGTAGGCGTGCTCTTAGTAACATAAGCTCGTTAGAATCGGGGTGTATACGCAGCGCATGTTCAATAAGTATGTTAGCATCGGTACTTCTGATGTCTTGCATCAAAAAATCGAATGCATCTTCAGTTTCGTAGATGTCGATATATGGCGAATTGCCATTTTTTATATCGTTCAGAATGTGCTCTACGTATTCTGGGTTTATTATGTCGCCGTTGTATTTTTCCATCAGTTGGCAAAGATAATCATAATGTAAAAAATAGGGTAGTTTAAGTAGTGTTTTGTCGGTATTTTTATAGGTATAGTTGATTTCTGACTTTTTTTCTTTGTACCTTTGCATCCGATTACACTAAAAATTATTATGGGAAAAAACTACCGAATAGGTATTGATGCTGGTTCAACAACAATCAAATTTGTGGTGCTTGATGTACAAACTGGCGATGTAGCTTTTAGTTCTTATCAACGTCATTTCGCTGATATAAAATCGTGCTTAGAGAAACAATTTTCTGAGATGACGGAGCATATAGGTAATGATGCACGATATAGTGTATGTCTAACAGGTTCAGCAGGAATAGGTCTTTCAGAACGTAGTGGATTGCCATTTGTGCAGGAGGTGTTGGCTTGTAGTGCTACGATGAAAGAACTTAACAAAGATGATTTTACTCTGATAGATATAGGTGGCGAAGATTCGAAGATGGTTTTCTTTCGTAAAGGGAAGAGTCCAGACATACGAATGAATGGTAGCTGTGCTGGTGGCACAGGTGCTTTTATCGATCAGATGGCCACGCTACTCAGCATACAGCCCAAAGAGATGAGTGATGCTGCAGCCAATTATAAGCAATTATATCCTATAGCCTCTCGATGTGGCGTATTTGCCAAAACAGATATACAAAACTTACTTAGTCGTCGTTTGCCTTTAAGTGATATATCGGCTTCGATATTCAATGCAGTGGCAATGCAAACAATGACGACATTGGCACGTGGTGCTGATATTATAACACCAATTTTGTGTACTGGTGGTCCACTCACATTCTTGCCATCATTGCGTCAAGCCTTTGTGCGTGTTATGAAATTGCGTCCCGAAGATCTTATTATATTACCTCACGCAGAAGTAGCAACAGCACGTGGAGCTGCACTATCGGCCGATACCAATATTACGTATAGTGCTGATGAGATAATTGAGATGCTTAGGAAAGATACACATGTTGTAGGTGAACAATTTTTGGCACCATTATTCCACACATCAACCGACTATGAAACGTGGAAGAAAAATCTCAATGTTCGTCAGTTGCGCTATGCTGAGATAAAAGAGGGACAAGAGAATGGTGTATTTATGGGCATCGATTCAGGTTCTACAACGACTAAGTTCCTTATAACCAATGAAGATGGTGCTATTCTGTTTAAAAGTTATGCAAATAACGATGGTAATCCTCTTTTGAAGGTTGAACAAGCGTTACGTGCTTTTTTTGAGGCATTGAAAGAAAAAAATGCTACAGCTAAGTTTTTAGGAAGTTGTGTAACTGGTTATGGTGAAGATTTGATAAAAGCTGCACTCAATCTAGATTATGGAATTGTTGAAACAATGGCACATTTTAAAGCCGCTCATTATGTAGCTAACGATGTGTCGTTTATACTCGATATTGGTGGACAAGATATAAAATCGATTTTCATTCGGAATGGAGCTGTCGCAAATATAGAGCTCAACGAATCATGCTCATCAGGATGTGGATCTTTCTTGCAAGGATTTGCAGGTATGATGAATATAAGTTTGGGAGATTTTGCTGAAAAAGCATGTTTAGCTAAGCACCCGTCCGATTTGGGTACACGTTGTACTGTCTTTATGAATTCAAAAGTAAAAGAGGCATTGCGACAAGATTCAGACCCAGGCGATATTGCTGCAGGATTAGCCATTTCGGTGGTAAAAAACTGTCTATATAAGGTCTTAAAACTTCAAAACCTTAATAAACTTGGTAATACAATAGTTGTTCAAGGTGGTACTTTTAAAAATAAGGCTGTATTGCGTGCACTTGAAATATTATCAGGGAAACAAGTATATACAACCGATGCACCTGAACTTATGGGTGCTTATGGTGCAGCACTCTATGCCATTGATCAATATGCTATCGATAAACATATATCGACATTTGATGGTGAAACTACTCTTGAAACACTTAGCAATATAACGACCGACATTGTACAGTGTAAGGGTTGTACCAATAATTGCCAAGTAGTTCGATTCCGATTCCCTAATGGTAATTTGAGTTTTGCTGGTAATAAATGTGAACGTATATTCCACTCAAAAGCCAAGGGTAGCCGACAAGGCGAAAATCAGATAGAAGCTAAATATAAATATGTATTTAGCAATGCACAAACACAGTTAGATGGGGCGGATTTAAAAGATAATAAATATATAGGTATACCACGTGTGCTGAATATGTTTGAAAACTATCCATTTTGGCACACATTGTTTACTGAGTCTGGCTTTGTTCCTGTGTTGTCTGATGAATCCAATTCTCAGCTCTATCGTGGTGGCATTTTCTCGGTTATGTCGGATAATATATGTTTTCCAGCAAAGTTGACAAATGGTCACATAATGAACCTTGTGAATAAAGGAGTAGGGCGCATATTTTACCCGCTTGTCATTATGGAACAGAAAGAACATCAGCACGATACTAATTGCTTCAACTGTCCAGTTGTTAGTGGTTATCCTGATGTTATTCGCTCAGCAGTGAACCCAGAGCAACGTTATGGCATACATTTCGACACACCTGTAGTTTCATTCAAAGACGAAAAAGCTATATTCGATAGTTGTTATCGTTATTTGCATTCGCTTGGAGTAAAGAAACAAACTGTAAAGCGAGCGTTAAAGAAAGCTATAGCAACTAAATTTGAAGTAAAAAGCACACTCATATCAACAGAAAAGAACATATTGAAGCGTGCTATCGAAGAGGGAAAAATGCTCTTTGTTATGACAGGTCGTCCATATCATGTCGACCCACTTATCAACCAGCGTGTTGCACAAATTGTAACCGATTTAGGTGCTGATATTATTTCTGATGATGTATTCCGTGAAGATGAGGATAGATGCCTGGAAATGAATTATATATCGCAGTGGACTTATCCTAATCGTGTAATACATGCTGCGCATGGAGTTGCTCGCTTGCCACAAAATGTACAACTGATACAGATAAACTCGTTTGGTTGTGGTCCTGATTCATTCTTGATGGATGAAGCTTCGAATATTCTCAATGCAGCAGGTAAGAATCATACCGTAATACGTGTCGATGAAATAAGTTCACCAGGTTCTGTGCGTTTGCGATTACGCTCATTAATTGAGAGTTTGCGACAGAGTACTGCTCTCAATAACAATAATGATGCTAAATTAGTAGAATACAAAGCGTTACATAATTCATTTACAGAAAAAGAAAAGCAGGAACGTACGGTGCTTATACCATGGTTCTCTGATTCATTATCACCTCTGTTCCCTGCATTCTTTAAGCGTTTAGGATTCAACTTCCGTAATCTGCCTAAGCCTGATGAAGATTCGATACAATATGGTTTGAAATATGGTCATAATGAAGTTTGTTATCCAGCCACATTGGTATTGGGCGATATAATGAAGTTCTTGATAAATAATCGAGATGAACGTGATAAATATGTTATTGGCATAACACAAACAGGAGGACAATGTAGAGCAACTAACTATTTGGCTCTGATAAAGAATGCAATGGTTACAGCAGGTTTTTCTGATGTACCTGTTCTTTCGCTCAATACAGGAACAGCCTATGGAAATGAACAACCAGCCTTTACTGCAGATGCAAAATTAGCATTGTCACTTGCACTCAAAATAGTTCACTTTACTGAGTTTATCGCAGCCATGTATCGTGCTATGGTTGTTCGTGAAAAGGTGAAAGGTACGTCGAAAGTTATTATGGATAAATATCTCAATCTGGCTATCGACTATGTAGATAACAAGCATGAAGATAAACTAATAACATTATTAGCTGATGCTGTTGATGAGTTTAATTCAATTTCTATAACTAATGTTCAGCCACGCGTAGTTGGTTTGGTTGGTGAGATATACATAAAGTATAATAGTTTCGGACAGTTACACATAGCTCAATGGCTTCAAGAACGAGGCATCGAAGTTGTTGTTCCTTCAATATTTAGTTTCTTGTTACAATTCTTTGTCAATGATAAAGTAAATCACAAGAATGGTATAGAACGCACCACATTCATAGAACGTCGTTTCCAAGATTTACTGCG
Organism: Bacteroidales bacterium; assembly: GCA_045118595.1. Lineage (GTDB taxonomy): Bacteria > Bacteroidota > Bacteroidia > Bacteroidales > Marinilabiliaceae > W3P20-009. The sequence continues at coordinate 13,597 of JBGUYH010000179.1, forward strand.
CTTGTATGTTGCAAGTAGAGACAAAAAGTGGGAGAAAGTGAAGCGAAAGTTCCGTTTCTATCGTCCTGAAAGTAATATTTTTGAACAAGCAAAAGATGCTTCGAATGTACTTAACTTGGTAAATCAGTTTGGTGAAGGTTGGCTCATTGCTGGTGAAGTGATGGAACTTAGTCGCGAAGGTATTAGCAAAGTGGTATGTTTGCAACCATTTGGCTGTATTGCTAACCACATCGTGGCGCGTGGAATCGAAAATCGTTTGCGCAAAGTGTGTCCGCAAACAGGTATGTTATTCCTAGATATCGATTCATCTGTTGCAAAGGTCAATCTTGAAAATCGCCTTCATTTCCTTGTTGATCAAATGGAACAAGAAGATAAAGAAAAGAATGCAATAGCGTAAGTAAATAACTAATATACAATGAACAAAATGAGAGTAAAAACAATAGTTATTGCCACAGCGTTACTACTTTTATGTAATAGCATATTGGCTCAAAAGATGACAGAAGAGAGGTATTTCGACAAAACAGAAATGCCCAATTTGCTTCAAACATTGCCCCCACATCCTGCCTTTGGTTCGGCCGAGTTCGAAGCCGATAGCATCAGATATATATGGGGTAAGCAACAACGCAATAATCCTAAGCGTGCAGCAATAGCCAAGAGCGATGCTGTTTATAGTTTACAAACAATACAGAATATTTTTAGCATACCATTTGGACTTCAAATATCAGAAACAGAAACACCACAGATATATAAGCTATTGCTCGATGCTCTGCCAACTTGTGAAAGTATCTGTACGTTGCCCAAAGCTCATTATATGCGTAAACGTCCGTTTATGTATTTTAATGAACCGACTTTAACTCCAGATGACGAACGCTTTTTGCGTGTTAATGGCTCTTATCCATCTGGCCACACCGTATTTGGTTATTCAGCAGCATTATTATTAGCCGAAATAAATCCAGCAGCACAAGATACCATTTTAGCTCGTGGATATATGTATGGCGAAAGTCGTGTTATTGTTGGAGCTCATTGGCAAAGTGACGTAAATGCTGGCTATATGGCAGCATCAATGTCAGTCGCAAAGTTGCATACTAGCAAACGTTTCTTGGAGCAAATGGAAAAAGCTAAAACCGAATTTGCAGATAAAACAAAAAAGCAAAAAAAATAGTATACCACAAAGTTATATACAAA
>JBGUYH010000180.1:0-2659 GCA_045118595.1 Bacteroidales bacterium
GGTGCAGTTTATGATATTCTCGCGCAACTCAGAGGCCATAGCAAATGCTATAATATCAACAGGTCATGGCGCTACTGTGGTTAAAGCCGAGGGATGGTTTACACACTCAGACCGAAAAGTTATAATAAGTATCATACGTCGTCGTGAACAGATTATGATACAGCGCATGATCAAGCGAATCGACCCTTATGCATTTGTTAGTATGACTGATGCTAGCGAAGTATGGGGTGAAGGATTCGACATGATGAAAGTGAGTGAAAGTAAGGAACAAAAATCGAAGCGAGTGCTTGTATATGCAAGTAATAGCGTTCATAAGTTGGCCGAAGCAAGGGCTATTTTTGGCGATAAATATGAAATTCGTTCGTTGGCCGATATTGGTTGCTATATCGACATACCAGAAGATGCCGACTCACTTTATGGTAACGCACTTTTAAAGGCTCGTTTTGTAAAGATGTATTTCGGTTTTGACTGCATTGCCGATGATACAGCACTTGAATGTGCAGCTCTCAACGGAATGCCAGGTATTTATTCACGCAACTATGCCGCTATTGACGATGAAAATCAGCACTCAATAGTGTCGCGTAGAGTATCTGATGAATGGAACGATGAAGTGTCGCAAGAGATGCTCAATATTTTGCATAGTCATAAACCTATTGTCGATAAACCAATCGACCACGATGTAAAGGCTAATATTAACAAACTTATGGCTAAATTGGCAGGTCAGAGCAATCGTGCAGCAAAGCTACATACGGTTATGGTTTTGCTTACAGGTAACTATGAAGACCATACAAAATGGAGTTTGCAGGTGTTCGATGGTGTACTCGATGGTCGTATAGCTGAAACTCCAGTTGATAATGTAGAAAATACATTCTCATATGATGCAGTTTTTGTGCCTAATGGCTATGAACATACGTTTGCAGAATTAGGTGTTGGTATCAAGAATCAAATTAGTTCTCGTGCCATAGTTATTGGAAAATTGAAGGCTGTAATCGAGAAAAAGGATAAGTGATAAGTATTATGCACGGAGCATAATTATCTCTTACAATAATTTGATATAACAACGTTTGCGTTTGTGTTGTATGTGCTCAAACGATTTCCACATTTGTATGGCAACTTTGTTATCTTCAAGCATACTTGTTGTTTCAACAAATCGAACACCGTCGGCAATAGCTGTTTCCCATATGGCGTTCATTAGTAATGCAGCAACTCCCAATCGTTGCATTTCTGGTTTTACTCCAGTTAGCAGCAGGTCGATGGTTTGTGGGTGATGCATAGCTTTCAGAATATGAAACCAACCTAATGGCCACAATGAACCATTAGCTTTTTGCAAAGCTTTTGATAACGATGGCATTGCCACAATGAAACCAACAAGTTCACCATCTGTTTGTTCCACCACTTTTATGTATTTGGGTAGTAGGAACGATAGATATTTTTTTGTGTAGAACAATTTCATTGGCTCATCGAATTCAAATGTGCCAAAAAGATTTTTGAACGAGCTATTGAATAAGTTGAATATACGTGGTGCGTATTCCATCACCTCATTTCTGTTATGAAACGATTTGCATCTGAGTCCGTAGCGTTGACTGATATTTTGTGCCACTTTGTACGCTTTTTCTGGCAGTTGCAATGGTAGTGTAAGGCGAAATTCAACCCAATCAATCTGTTTCTTGTAACCATAGTTTTCGATGAGTTTATGATAATACTCCTTATGGTATTCCGATGCAATAGATGGTAGATAATCGAATCCATCAATTAGAATGCCTTGATGGTCGAGATTACAGAATCCTAATGGTCCATGAATAGCTATAACGCCAACAGAGCGTAGGTAGTTCTCGGCAGTGCTAAGAAGTGCGTTGGCAACCATTTGGTTGTTGATACAATCGAAACGTGACAACCGACCATAGTTCAATCCATTTTTTTCTCTCCAACGTTGATTTATAATTGTGGCTATTCGTCCGACAACATTGTTATTTTTGTCAAGAGCTATCCACATTCTGACATCACAGAATTTGAATGCAGGATTTTCGGTTGGCGATAATAGTTGTAATTCATCAGTCACAAGCGGTGATACCCACATGGCATCGTTGCGATAGATGTTGTGTGGCAAACTAACAAATTGTTTTAATCCTTTTTGGTTGCTTACGGCAACTATTTTTATATTCTCGTTAGTCATATTTTTATAGTTGGACAACACCATAAACAAGTGCACCAATAACTCCACTACCTATTATGGTGTATATTAAATTCCAACGCCATCGCATAGCACCAATAAATATAACAATGAATATGCTTAGGCTAATGAAAAATTGTAATGGCGATTGAGTTATTAGTCCGAAATTGTCACTATTAATTCCGAAGTTGTTTTCGTATGATATGAAATGGTCAATGCTTGAAATATCAACATCGCAAAGTAAAATAAGAACGGCCGATGCTAAAAGTCCGATAATGGCAGGACGTAATGTGTCGAATATTGATTTGGTTACGATGCTATTTTTGTGTTTTAGGATAACTTTACTAATCATAATCATAACAATAAATGGTAGCCAAACAACGCTAAATGTGGCAACAAAAGCGCCAATGATGCCACATAAGCAAAGCATATTGGGCGATGTAGCGCATAGCTCTTGCATTGCAGCATCGTTCATTACAGATGTATATC
>JBGUYH010000181.1:0-19964 GCA_045118595.1 Bacteroidales bacterium
CATTGCTTGACGTGCAAATTCGTTAAGACCCGTCTGACGATGATAGAACACATACCACTGACCATTTATCTCGCAGATGCTACCATGCGTATTGCCACTCACCGTTGCAGAAGCTATCACATTGCCTTGTTCATTGGTTTCACGACCACGTGCATCGATAATGGTACCACCATAAATAAACGGACCAAGAGGCTCATTGGCATAGGCATAAGCTAAAGTATAATTAGTTTCGGGCAAATCATATTCACCATCGGCTGTCCAACGACTATAGATGAATACATATTTATCTTTGATTTTACGTATTGATGAAGCCTCAAAGAATCGAAATACATCGGTACTATCTTTATAGCTACTAATCATATTTTCTACTATTTGCGTTCCCTCTTTTACAGTTGCCATAGTAGTAGGGTCGAGTTCTGCTGCATACGACTTTTCAAATCCCCAATAACCATACACACGTCCGTCGTCATCTACAAAGACAGCAGGGTCGAAAGCTAACACACCATCGTTTTTGTTGGGGTCGTCGGTACTCCAGTTACACACTTCAAACGGTCCATCGGGGCGATTGCTCTTAGCCACCATGCCATTGCGCCCACCTTCTTGATTGTTTGGAAATAGATAATATGTTTTATTACCTGCCGAATCGACAACAAGTGTAACATCGGGAGCATAAAGCACATCGGCCTTATCTTGAGGTTCGCCTGCGCCATTCTTATCCACACGCAATATCACGCCATCGTATCGCCAATGAGAAAGACTATCGACCGAAGCCGACCAAACAACCTGCTCACGTCCGCAATAGCCCGTAATCATGCTATCGTGCGAGCCATAAACGTAGACACGATAATTGCCAGGGTGGTCAGGGTCTTCAAATACGTATGGCTCACCATCGGGAATATGCTCCCACAACGGAAGAAATGGATTGCCCGGAGTAGATAAAAAATCATTAGAAATATTAGAAGGTGCTTTTTGCACACAAGATATGGCTATTGATGCAAACATAGCCATAGTCACAGCACGACAACAGGTAGATTTTTTCGTCATATTTTCGCAGTGTTAGATTTATGCTGCATAATTACAAAAAATATCACACCGACGAAAAGTAATATACAAAAAAAAATATCAATGCTGATATTCAGAGACTTCAGCGCTATTCAAATCAACATATTTACCTGCAATGAGCGATGTACGAAGAGCAAAAATAGCACCAGGCAACGAACTGAATAACGATACAGCATAGAACAAAATACTAAGCGAGACTGCTATATGTTCGTTGGTATTAAGATATTGCGAACCCATAACAAATGTTAGCTCTCTCAATCCAATACCTCCTAAACTTATTGGTATGGCCGAGGCTATGCTACTAATAAAAAAGAGAAATAAGTATTCGATTATGTAGTCTGACTCGCCAAGTGAAAACAATATGTTTATTGCAGCAAGCATTTGTAATCCCTGAATAAAGGCAGAGTATCTCATAACTTTATTGCATGCTGGCATAACAAAACGTGCAAAGAAATGCAAGAATATGCGATAACAAAAAAATGCGCTGGGTATAAGAACTGAAAAATAGATACTATATTCTATTCCAAACTTATCTCCCAAGCTACTAATAAACGCAATAAGATAGATACAAATTGCAACTAAGCCACTTAATCTATCGCTTATAAATATCTTAACAAGTTGTTTTATAGGTGTTCTATATCTTTTGTGCAAATAATAAACTTTATATCCATCGCCACCGACGCCACCTGGTAAGAAGAAATTGTAGAACATTCCGAGCCAATAAAGTTTGATATTGGCAATGGCTGATATTTTTATTGGAATAATGGTAAATATGCTATTCAGACGCATAGCGCTAAGCACTTGCGATATAACATAAACAACAAGTGCCAACAACAACCAACTCCAATGTGCCGAACAAATGGTTTCGAAGGTTGATGTTATGTCTATTTTTGAAAAAACAAAAGCTATTGCTGCAGCTGAAACGCCAATCTTAAGCAAAAGCTTTAACAATTTCTTTATTGATGCTGAATTCACGCCAATTTATTTATTCAAGAACTCCTCTATAAGTTGATCAGCTATATCAACACAAGTTGGGCAAGATATCTTTGCTTTTGTCTTAATATCGCGACAAAGCGCATAACCAACACGCTTTTCAAACTCAACCGTTATTGCATCAGAGTGTTGTGGCAATGCTTTTTGAGCAGCAAACAACGCACCACATAGTCCACCGTCTGCCCTACCGCTACCAGAAAGAGCTAACTTGCCGACTATATCATTAGGATTTGGATATAGATTGCACCACTTATTGGCTACAGCTTGGGCACAATTATGACACCATGGCTGGGCGCGAAATGTATCAGTTGCTTTCATATATATATTGTGTGTGTGTTATTGCAATAATATTATTCTGGCATTGTGCGTGGAATGGCAAACATTTGATGCATAGCTAAGAAACGTTCACGTGGTGCATCGCCATACTTCGACACACTCTTCATAGCGCGTTCAAATGTCTTTTTCTGCAATAAACTACTATAATCGTTTGGTTCTTTTAAGGTCTTACTAAAAAACTTATCGGCATAACATATTACCTGTTCTTCAATGCTTTGTGGCGTATAGTCGGCAACGGGTATGGGCAACTTCATAGCTACGACCTCATCGGCAGTAATACCTGCACCTGTATGTCGTTCGCACACCAAAGCATGACGTTCGAGACCAATACGACGTAGCATTTCAGCACCTTGTGTCCCATGACATATATAATCGGCCTCACCAAAACAATATATACCAGGAGCAAATGTATTAGTTATGCCAATATCGTGAAGCATAGCTCCCTCTCTGACGAAATCAATATCAGCATTAAGTTCAGGATGCTTTAGTACTATATCAACTGCCAAATCCGTTACAGCCTTGCTATGCTCCACTAAAATATTCCACTGTGGAGTGCCTTGCAAATAGAAACGGGCAATAATACTATATATATCTAGCATTTTTTTGATCAGTGATGACGAGCCTTGAGTTCACGCGCTATATCTTCGATGCGATACCCCTTCTCAGTAAGCAACACAATGAGGTGATATATAACATCAGCACCTTCATAGATGAAGTTTTCATCATCGTCGGCCATAGCACCAATAACACATTCAACAGCCTCTTCACCTAATTTTTTAGCTATCTTACGCTTACCCTTTTGGAACAGACTTGTGGTGTACGACCCTTCGGGCATTTCACGACGACGCTGATCGATAAAGTCCTGCAACTCTTTAAGGAACATTACATCTTCGGCCTCGTTAACTTCATTCCAACACGTATCGGCACCAGTGTGACATACTGGACCATCAGGATGTACTTTGATAAGCAGTGTATCATTGTCGCAATCAACAGCTATGCTAACCACATGGAGCAGATTGCCGCTTGTTTCTCCTTTTGTCCACAGAGTCTGACGCGAACGACTAAAGAAGGTTACCAAACCTGTTTCTTCAGTTTTCTTATACGACTCTTCATTCATGTAGCCGAGCATCAGAACTTTATTTGTGTCGGCATCTTGAATTATGGCTGGTACTAAACCATTACCTTTAGCAAAATCTATATTCATTGTAGTCTATTTTTTTAGGAGTTGATAATAATAACCATCTATTTTTATCGCACAACAATATTATTCTGTCGCAGATAATTTTTCAAGTCTGGAATGGCTATCTCTTTATAGTGAAAAATGCTTGCAGCAAGTCCGGCATCGGCTTTGCCTTTGGTAAATACATCGCGAAAATGCTCCATATTACCAGCACCTCCCGATGCTATGATAGGTATTGATAATTCATCGCTTAGTTGTGCCAATGCCTCGTTGGCAAAGCCTTGTTTCACGCCATCATGATTCATGCTGGTGAACAATATCTCGCCTGCTCCACGCTCTTGCACTTCATGTGCCCAAGTAAATAAGCGTTTTTCAGTTGGTATACGCCCGCCATTGACGGTAACCACCCACTCACCATTATCTTCAAGACGTGCATCAATGGCAGCAACTACGAATTGGCTACCAAAATTCTGCGCCATATCGCTTATGAGTTGTGGATTACGCACTGCTGATGAATTGATAGAAATCTTATCGGCACCAGCACTAAGCAGCACATCGGCATCGTGCAATTCACTAATACCGCCACCAACAGTGAATGGTATGTTTATGTTGCGAGCAATGCGCCCCACAAGGTCGGCAAATGTTTTTCGTCCTTCATGGCTAGCTGTAATATCCAAGAATACAAGTTCATCGGCGCCTTGTTCGGCATACCATGCACCCAACTCTACGGGGTCACCCACTTCTTTAATATTGACGAAGTTTATTCCCTTCACGGTCATACCATTACGTATGTCGAGACATGGGATAATGCGCTTTGCTAACATAGTGTTAAATTTTCAGAGTGCAAAGATAAGAATTTAATTAAGAATTATGAGTAACGAGTTAATGCACAGAGTTAATATTAGTAATTTGCCATCAGAATCCATCACTATATAGTCTGCCTTGCCACGTATTACGTTCAGCAAGTCGCTTTTCAACTAAATGCACAAATTCAAAATTTTTAACATTCCAAAATGGTGCTATAACCATTTGCCTAGGTGCCTGACTTATAAATCGTTCGATGACAATATTGGGATTGAGTCGTTCTAAGAAATCGACACAGAAATCAGCATATTCACCTGCATCAAAAAGATTAAAATGCGATGAGTTAGCAATATATTCAGCAGCCATTTTTGATCCGTGTACTACTTGTAACTGGTGCAACTTCAAAAACGTTATTGGCAATTCTGATAGTATGGTTGCTTCGCTGAGCATTTGTTGACGCGTTTCGGTAGGCAAGCCCATTATCATGTGCACGCCTACAGCTATTTGGGCATTTGCCACACAACGGATAGCCTCTTGACTCTCTTCCCACGTGTGACCTCGATTAATAGCTTGTAGCGTATTGTTGTAACAACTCTCAACGCCCAACTCAATAGCTACATACTTTTCTTTGTTTATCTCAGATAACTCGTCCAACAAATCAGACTCTAAACAATCAGGACGCGTACCTATCACTATACCACTAATCATTGGATGCGACAAAGCCTCACGATAAAGATTAAGAAGCCTTTGGGTGTTGCCATAAGTATTGCTATAAGCCTGAAAATAGGCCAGAAAAGTATCTGACTTATATTTGCTAAAGAATTCTATTCCCTTATCTATTTGCTCACCGATGCTAAGTGTTGGCTGACAATAGTCGGGATTAAAAGTTGAGTTATTGCAAAACGAACAACCTCCAACACCTTTTGTTCCATCACGGTTTGGACAAGTGAGTCCGGCATTGATTGATATTTTTTGTGCGCGACTACCAAAAACCTTATTGGCGTATTTGCGATAAGTGTTATAGCGACTCTCTGTCATTTATACGCCAATTATTTTCAATGCTTTATCAATCTTTTCATCCATAGGCAACGACGCATCAATCCACTCTATGTGTGTGCCTCGCTTTTCCATTCCTCTGAACCACGTCATTTGACGCTTGGCAAATTGATGTATGGCTATTTCAAGTTGCTGAACCATATCATGGTACGACAACTGACCTGTTATGTAGAGTGTTAGGTATTTATATTCAAGTCCGTAATATATCAAATCATCGGGAGAGATACCTTGAGCAAGTAATGTTTTAACCTCATCCACCATACCCTCTTCGAGGCGAGCATAAAGGCGATTGGTAATGCGCTGACGCCGCAAATCACGATCGATGTCAAGACCAATAACGACGGGATGAAGTGCTATCTGTGCATTCTCTTCATCGGGATGTTCGGCATAGTATTTTTCTATCTCTATGGCACGTATGGCACGCTGAACAGTATCGGTGTCGGTGGTGTTGTGTAATTGTCTGTATTGCGACAATATAACTGAAAGTTCGTCAAGTGTTTTATTACTCAGCACTTGTCGCAACTCATGGTCGGGTGGCACCGCTGTATGCCTATAACCTTTTAGCACAGCCTCAATGTAGAGTCCGGTACCGCCACACATTATAGGCATATTACCACGCTTTTGAATGCTACAAAAGGCCTCAGTAAAATCGTTCTGAAACCTATAAACATTATATTTTTCGCCAGCAGCACAAATATCAATAAGGTGATATGGAATAGTATTACCATCGATGCTATAATCGTCCAAATCTTTACCCGTACCAATGGTCATTCCACGATACACTTGTCGAGAGTCGGCACTTATTATTTCGGCATTTAGTTTTAGCGCTAAGTGTGCTGCAAATGTTGTTTTGCCGCATGCCGTCGGACCTAACGCCACGATAAGGTCAGTTGTCGATTTCATCTTCTATGGTTATATTGCCGAAAAATTGTTTCATTGCTGTACCTACAGGAGTACGATTTATAATGGGTATGAGTATTGATGTAAGCACGATGCTAAAAAGAATCACATTGTAGGTAAATGCTTGTATGTCGGTTCCCTCTATCATACCATATTGCGATGGTAGTCCGGCAAGCACAGCGGCAGCAAGTCCTTTAGGTACCATAACCGATACTATTGTACTATCATAAGCCGATATGTATTTACCTACAACAATCTTAGTCACAATCGGACGCATCAGATAGACTGCTATTACTATTGTTATAGCCACACCTGCGGTAAACATATGTTGTAATGGTATGCTTATACCTAGATAGACAAAAAAGAATGTCTTGAGCAAAAAGACGATCTCTTTATATAGTTTTTTCTCGGCGTCGGACACAACTACGATCTGATCATTTTCCTCGCGCAACAGAGATGAGAGAAATGATATACGATGTCCAATAGCTCGATAATTGCCCAACAATATGCCAAATGCCAAAGCTGCTATTGGACCGCTAAAATGTAGCAAATCGGCCACACCATACACAATAAACATAAATGCGAATGTAGCAAACTGTGTATGAGTCCAATTGCGAACACTTGCGAGGATGCGTATCCACAATATACCACCTAATGTTCCGATGACAAGTGCAAAAATGAGCGACGAGATGAGATTTCCAATAATACGTCCTACCTCTATTTCGCCACTATAGATGCTTGAGAGAACTCCAAGAGTAAAGATGATACACAACACATCAGTTAGCACCGATTCGAGTATGAGCATGGTTGAAGCTTTCTTACCAACCTTAAGTGCTCCAACCAACGGGATAACAACTGCCGATGACGTACCACCACATATGAACCCCATAACTAAACCCGCCATTGGCGAGTAGTCGAATCCCCAATAGAGAATAGAAAAAATAACAAAAGCGGTAGCAAAAAAGGTGCTAACAGTCAATTTAGTAGCCAACCCTGCTGAACGTCGCAGAGTACCAAGCTCAAGGTCGAGGCCACTCTCAAACAGAATGATAATAAGCGCAACTGCTGTAAACAATTCGCCCGCCTTGCCAATATGCACTGGATCGATAATATGAAATATCGGCCCCAATAGCATTCCGAATATTATTAGAATAAGCACATCAGGGACCTTCGTACGATTAAAAAAATGCGTAAGCCAGTGGCCAATGAAGTAGAGGAGCCCTAATGCCATTATGGTTGTAGTCATCAGCTAATAAGGTTTTCATTTAAAATAATGCAAATATAAATTTTAATTGACAATTGGCAATTGAGAACCATGAATTGGAACCCGAATTTTGACTGCATAAAATCGTATCATTTTCTCTATTTCGCAATTCATAATTATATTTGTGCCTATGGAACAGATAACAGGACAACGTGGTACATACATCCTCACAGGCAAGCAAGGTGGGAAGGGTAAGTTTGGTGGTATTTGGACCGGTACAACAGCCGACGGACAGACACGCATATCGGTAAAACGTATTGAAAAATATGGTGAAGCATTGCCTATGCTTATGCAACGTCTCACTACTATTTCGCATCCTAATGTAGCACCAACACTCGACACTTGGATAGGCGCCGATGGTTGCCTCTATGTAGTACGAAAATACATTGCTGGAACCGACCTAAAAAGCCTCTTCACCAACAAAAGCATTTATCGAAAAGTCGACGAAATGAAGTTTGTGCAAGTAGGTTTAGCCATGCTCGATGCATTAGAACAAGTGCACAATGCAGGAGTTATACACCGAGATATTAAGCCCTCAAATATCATAATACCACATAATGAAGGAGCTAACGTAACAGAACAAGACTTTTCAAAAGCCGTACTCATCGACTTTGAGCAATGTTCGGCCTATCCCGACACAAGCGACGTTCGTTCATCGTTTGCCCTCATATTCTCGCCACCCGAAATGCTACTAAAACGCAACAAACTCGTTTGTCCGGCATCTGACTTATTCGCTCTCAGCATCAGTTTATTCCAGCTAATAATGGGGAAGGCGCCATACACCGATTGCAACCCAGAAATACTTGTCAACTTGCAACTAACATATCCAATGAAGCAACCCGCTCGCATGGACGATAAGTTATTTGCCACCCTTGCCAAAGCAGCAGCAAAAGCCCAATTCCCTCGTCCGCCTCGCCAGTTATCGCCCGACATAGTTGAACAAATACTACAACAAGGCATCAGCATGCGTTATCAATCAGCTGCCGAAATGCGCTCCGATTTACAGAATGTTACACAAACATTTAAGCCCATTAGTTGGCTAAATAGAGTTTTTGGCTAAAAAAGCGTACTTTTGCAGTTCATAAAAAAACAGATACCAATGAAACAATATATCGACCTAATAAACAGAGTACTTACAGAAGGCGTAAAACGCGATGACCGTACTGGCACTGGCACCATTGGCGTATTCGGACACCAAATGCGTTTTAACTTACAAGATGGATTTCCACTTCTAACAACTAAAAAGCTTCACCTAAAATCGATAATCTACGAATTATTGTGGTTTATAAAAGGCGATACCAACATACGCTATTTGCAAGAAAATGGAGTACGAATATGGAATGAATGGGCCGACGAAAATGGTGATTTAGGTCCAGTCTACGGACATCAATGGCGCTCATGGCCAGCCTACGATGGAACTACTATTGACCAACTTGGCAACGTTATTGAACAAATAAAGAATAATCCTAATTCGCGCCGACTCATTGTAAGCGCATGGAATGTAGCGGAAGTAGAAAACATGGCTTTACCACCATGCCACACCATGTTTCAGTTTTATGTAGCTAATGGCAAACTAAGCTGCATGCTCTATCAGCGTTCTGCCGATATATTTTTGGGTGTACCATTCAACATAGCCTCATATGCACTACTCACAATGATGATAGCTCAGGTGTGCGGACTGAAACCTGGCGAATTCATACACACATTGGGTGATGCTCACATATATCTCAATCATCTGGAACAAGTGCGCGAGCAAATAACTCGACAACCATACCCACTGCCACAGATGAAAATAAACACCCAAGTGACCAACATCAACGATTTCAGATACGAAGATTTTGAACTCATCAATTATCAAGCACATCCGCACATCAAAGGCGTTGTAGCTGTATAAATATCAAAACATTAATTCGCAATAAATGTATCTTCATAACACCACATTCGTTATTACCGACAAAGCTATGGGTTGGTGGGTTGGTTGGATGCAAAAACATTATCTACCAACATTTTTCGATATTGTGCCAAATGCTCAAAACGAAATTTACCGACTCGAACATAGTGCTCAGGCTGCCGGCAGTACTACCTATTCGTGCCAATGGAAATGCCACACTCTGCAAGAACTTGGAGAGATAGATAAATACTCCAAATCGCTACTACGCAACATGACACTTGAGAAGGGCGAAGATTGCCTCTCGTTTGTTACACTAATGGAGAGTGTCGAACTATGAAAACCCGCATTCTCGGCATCGACCCTGGAACCAACGTGCTTGGCTATAGCGTTCTCGACTGCGAGGGTAACCATGCCGAAGTTGTGGTAATGGGAGTGCTCGAACTCAAAGGATTGCCCGATCACTATGCGAAGCTGAAAAAAATATATGACCGCATAATGAGCATCATTGATGAGTTTAAACCACAACAACTTGCCATCGAAGCCCCATTCTTTGGCAAAAATGTACAAAGTATGCTCAAACTTGGTCGCGCACAAGGTGTATGCATGGCTGCCGCTGTGGCTCACGATATGCCTATCACCGAATATGCACCACTACGCATAAAACAAGCCATAACAGGACATGGCGATGCAGCCAAAGAACAAGTGGCAACTATGCTACAACGCATGCTCCGTTTCAACGACATACCTAAATACCTCGATGCCACCGATGCATTGGCAGCAGCCTATTGTCATTTCCTACAAATAACAGCACCTGTAATGACTGATAGCGGCGTGCATAGTTGGAAAGATTTTGTGAGTAAAAACCCCAATAGGGTAAAAAAATAGCAACAATACAACACACAGACCTATGATACCACACATCGATACATCGCTCTACGACTACGAATTGCCAGAAAAGCGCATAGCTCGCTACCCCATGAATGAGCGCGACCAATCGAAACTGCTCATTTACAACCAAGGCGAGATAAGTCAGTCACACTTTCACAACATTATCGATTTCTTGCCCAAAGGTGGTTTTACAATGGTATTTAATAACACAAAAGTTATTCGTGCCCGACTCATTTTTCATAAAGAGACAGGAGCACAAATTGAGATATTCTGTCTCGAACCCATTGTACCTGCCGAAGTGCAACAAGCCTTTGTTGAAAGAGAAAAGACAACATGGAAATGCATCATTGGCAACTCAAAAAAATGGAAAGATGGAACATTGTCACTCGACGTACAAACGCCACATGGCATAGTCTGTTTGAGAGCTACTCGCATAAATATATTAGGAAACACATCCGAAATAGAATTTAGTTGGAGCAACACTAACGTTACATTTGCTGAACTTATCGAAAATGCTGGCGTTATTCCTATTCCACCATATCTTAATCGTGAGACTGAAACAATAGACAACACTCGTTATCAAACAGTCTACTCCGAACATAAAGGTTCGGTAGCAGCCCCAACTGCTGGTTTACACTTCACACAACCAATACTTGAACAGCTACACTCGGCTGGCAACGACCTTGTCAACCTAACACTACACGTAGGAGCTGGCACATTCAAACCTGTGCAAACCAAAGATGTAGAACAACACGTGATGCACTCAGAACACATTGTTGTTGAAGCCGATGCCATAAAAAAAATAGGATGGGGCAAAAAACCTTTAGTAGCCGTTGGTACAACATCGGTGCGCACACTTGAATCGCTATATTGGCTTGGAGTAAAACTCTTGTGCGGACAAAACATCGACAACGGACTGTCGCAATGGGATGCCTACGAATTACCACAAAACTACACTGTACAAGAGGCACTTAGCGCACTTCTTAAACATCTCAACGATGAAGGTACTAACGAATTACATAGCATAACACAAATAATGATAATGCCAGGATACCAATTCCGCATTGTTGACCAACTAATAACAAACTTCCACCAACCACATAGCACACTTTTACTACTCATTGGAGCATTTGTTGGAATGGATTGGCATCGCATATACGACTATGCTCTGCAAAACGACTTCCGCTTCCTTAGCTATGGCGACTCATCGCTGCTGATACCTAAGAAAGCGTAATAAGACAAACAACACGTACTAATATTATATCCCCTAAATTTGTATAGTCAGATGTAAAGACTACAAATTTAGGGGGATTTTTTTCTGCTTATGGAGTAAAAAATTACTCACTTTTAGGTATTGCGTCATCATTGACCTCAAAATAACTTTGCACCAGCAATCTGATGGGTTAGAACAAAAGACAACATTATTCTAAAAACAAAATGATACATCAAAAACAAGAGTGTGCCATGCACGCAACCGCCAATGAGGTGCGCCGGTTCGAGACTAAAACGAACCGGCGCACTTTTTTTATGAACAATTATAAACATTGTTCTTTTTTAATTGCCTTTGCACTACTTACCGCAACTCATGCTGCAGGACAATCGGCAATAGATACTTTCTTTGTTTCGCAAAATCATGAGATGAAAGAGGTGCGAGTGGTAGCTCACAACGAGATACGCCAAATGCGCGAGGCCACAATGCCACTATCGGTGCTATCAACACGCCAATTGGAAGGTACAGTGTCAAACATCAACGATGCTCTTGCTCGTACGGCAGGCATAGCTATCCGCAACACGGGCGGTGTGGGTAGTGCATCGCGCATTTCGGTGCGTGGACTAGAAGGTAAGCGCATGGGCATATACATAGACGAGGCTGCTATCGGACAATTGAGCGACTATGTTTCGCTCAACGACATACCTACCGACATGATAGAGCGCATTGAGGTTTACAAAGGCATTGTGCCCTATCGTTTTGGTGGTTCGGCTTTAGGCGGAGCTGTCAACGTAGTTACTAAAGAGTATCCGCCAGTCTATCTTGATGCAAGCTACGAGTTGGCTTCGTTCAATACACATAAATTGAACACTGCATTCAAACGCACCAATTCAAAAATAGGCTTACAGTTTGGGTTGGGCGGTGTGCTTACTTACTCTGACAATAACTATAAAATGCGGTTGAAAAACTTAAACAACCGCATGGTGGAACGCAACCACGACAAATTCCAAAAAATGCTGATTGGTGGCTCTCTCAAAGCTACAAAATGGTATTTCGATGAGATAAAGCTCGAACTTGTATATACGCAGACACGAGCCGAGATACAAGGCATCGACTCTGACATCCGCGAAGCATATAATCATGCCAAATCGGCCATTGCAGCTCTCACGCTCAAACGTGACAACTTTATTGTTGACGGCCTCGACTTGGATTTCGACTGCGCTTATAGCTATGGTCGTAACGGTCTGTGCGATAAAGCTATGTATAGATACGATTGGGATGGCAATCAATATCCAGCCGTAACTACTTATGGTGGTGAACAAGGCAACTATGCTTCCGACTCCGACAATAAAACACACGACATCGTAGCTAAAGCCAACCTAAACTATTTGCTTGACGAGCATAACACGTTCAATATCAATATCTATTCTACTTATACCAAACAAAATCCGCAAAACGAACTTATGGATCTTTCGTTTGGCTATCAGACTAACTTCCCGAGCACTATGCAGAGCTTGACTGTAGGCTTCTCGTATGACTTGACAATGCTCGACGGTAAACTTATGAGCGCCACCACAGTGAAAGACTTCCGCTACAGTTCAAAGACAAAGGTGCTTGAGTATACTTATATCAACAATCCGACGGACATCGATTTGAGCCGTAATTATTGGGGTGGAAGTGAATCGCTACGCTACAAATTCACTAAAGCATTATTGATCAAAACGTCGTTTAGCTCCGAAGTGCGCATACCTACCACAGAAGAACTTGTTGGCAACGGCTATTCAATATTGCCAGCAACAGATCTTGAACCCGAGCGCTGCAATGGCATGAACGTAGGTGCACTCTTTCATAAAGGCAACCCGTTTGGCTTTATCGAAGCCGAAGTAAGCTATTTCTTCAACGAACTGAAGAATATGATTCGCTATCAGGCAGATATGATTCCTTCGATGGCTCGATATGCAAACTTTGGAACAGTGCGCACCAAAGGTATTGAAGTTGAAGTGAAGGGCGATGTTGCCCCATTCCTATACATATACGCCAACGGCACTTATCAGGATTTGCGCGACCGACGTAAACACGAGCTTGGCTCTACTGCTAATAATCCTACATACAATAAGCGTATGCCTAACATCCCGTATCTGCTAGGCAACTGCGGCGTGGAGCTACACCGAGAAAATATATTCGGAGGTCAAAACCAAAATAGCCGTTTGCTTGCCGACGCATCGTACATACACGAATACTTCTACGACTTTGAAATGAGCAAGTACCAAGATCGAAAAATACCAACATCATTTACCATCGACCTTGGCATTGAACACAGTTTCGCCAACGACATGTTTACCATAACATTCAAAGCAAAGAATATTACAGATCGTGAAGTGTTCTCCGACCTCAATCGTCCATTACCAGGGCGCAATTTTGGCTTGAAACTCAGGTATGTAATGAAGTAATTCACAATTCACAATTCACAATTCACAATTCACAATTCACAATTCATAATTCACAATTTTCCATAACTAAAAAATGACAACGAAAAATTTACTTTTTGCATTTGCGCTATCGGCTGCATTCATTTCGTGCGGCAACGATGATGAACCATCAACAACGTCAGGTAAGATATTATTCTCTACCACCGTAACCAACCAAGATGGCAGCAGTGGCAGTGGCTATTTACAAGCCATTTCGAGTTTCGATGGTGCAAACTACGACAACTCTAACGCACTTCCGCTTGGCTTCGGCTCGTATCCGTGTGTATGCCCGAGTGGCAACATCTACATTTTCCCCGACTACATGGGAGGCACCGAATTGAAACTCAAACGTTACAAACTCAACTCGTCGAAAGAACTTGAGCTACAAGGTTCTATGGCACTCCCTGCCAATTCGAGTGCTGCCATTGTGGTTGAAGCTAATGCCGAAAAAGCCTATGTATGCTGCCAAAGCTTAGACCTCATCATCGTATTCAATCCGCAAACAATGACCGAATTGTCGCGCATCGATGTATCTACTTTGCGTAACGATGGTGTAGCTGCATATCCCGCTGCTATGTACATACGCGACAACATTCTTTTCGTAGCGTTGGAGCAATACAATGCGCAATGGATGCCAAACGAAAATGCGCTCGAAATGGCACTCTACAACGTATCAGACAATAGCTTTATCAAAAAGATACGCAATACATCACTTGGCCTTTGCGGACCAACACGTCCCGTTGATAGTGAATCGATATTTGAAGATGAAAAAGGCGACATCTACGTAAGTTGCACCGGTTCGTTTGGATACATTCCTGGCCTCAATGCTGGCATTGCTCGCATCAAAAAGGGCGAAACCGAATTCGACGAAAGTTACGTTATCAACTTCGCTATCGACAAGGTGAACGGACTAAGTTGTGAATATATCAACACGCTGATGATGACACGCTACACATCAAACGGTAAGTTATTCGCCTACGCTTACGCACCAGCCCTCGACCCTACAAACACCAATACCTACATAGCAAAAGTGATGTGCCCCGTAATTGTCGACCTCTACAACAAAACAATGACCGTTATCGATGGTTTGCCACTATCCAACGGACATGGCGGTGCTATGGGACAACACCAAGACAAAATGGTGTTTGGCTCGGCTAACTCAGAATACAATGGCTTCTGCACCTACGACCTCAACACTGGTACAATTGAAACGAAAGTAATAACCGTAACTGGCTACCCATCATTCTTTTATAGCTTTGACAAATAGGCAATTAACCATATAAACTCACAAAAATGGACACAAGAAATAAAGTCGTAACGTTTTGGATTCTGACCATTGTAGGATTCCTTACACATTCGCTCACCGACGCCATGCCAGCCTTCTGGGGCGAAAGCATTGCTGCTATGGAACCTCCTACATCGACGGGCATGATAGCTTTTATGATGACGCTGACATATTTAGTACCCGTAATAGGCATCTTGCTCGTGGTTTATGGCGGGAAAATATGTAAGACTATCAATGCCGTTTTAGCGTGCATAATGGCTTTCTTCACCATCTTCCACATGTCGGAACTTATAATGGAGTTCAATGCTGCGCAACTCGTAACTATGCCAATGATGGCCGTAATAGCTATCATTATGGCTCGCGAATCGATACGACTCAGAAAAGAGTAATTGGTTGCTTCTTTCGTAAATATATATCGCCACTCAAGACGCTGATTATTGTCTTGGGTGGCGATTTGTTTTTCCATACATATAATTACTCACCTCCGCATATTTCCCCTTTCACCTGCCATATTTTCCGTTTCACACCGTTTGTGCTTTTGTACCTAAATAATATAAGGCTCTTTTGCACCGTAACAAGCAACAATAGGTATGAAAAGAGCTATTTACATATTATCGATAGCATTCGCATTGGTGTCGTGCGGGCAGCAAACAGATGACGAGGGCTCATCATCTAGTTTCGAAACGATGGAAGTGACACTATCGAACATCACTTTGGAGCAGTCGTATTCGGCAAGCATCGAAGGACGACAGAGCATAAAGATTATCCCACGCATTGAGGGTTATCTGAGCGAAATAAAGATTATCGAAGGTCAGCAAGTGAAGCAAGGGCAAGCGCTTTTCGTTATCGACCAAGCTACTTATTTAGCTGAGGTGAAGGCTACCGAGGCAAACCTAGCAGTGGCAGAAGCCAATGTAGCGACAGCGCAACTGACATACGACAGTCGGCGAGCGTTGCACGAAAAAAATATCGTATCCGACTACGATTTACAAACAGCAGCAGCAAGTTTGGCAATGGCTAAAGCACAAGCACAGCAAGCCGCTGCACAACTTGAATCGGCACGTGCTAACCTGAGCTATACTGTGTTGCGTAGTCCTACCGACGGCGTGGTGGGTAGTTTACCTTATCGCATTGGCGACTATGTAAGTCCATCGATACAGAACGGATTGACAACGGTTGCCGACAACGAGATTATGTACGTATACTTCTCACTTAGCCAAAGCGAGGCAATGAGCCGCATTCACGAATATGGGTCGCTTATTGACGCAGTAAAAACGTTTGCTCCTGTCAAATTGTTATTGGCCGATGGGAATATCTATAGTCAAATGGGGCGCGTAGAGAGCATAAGCGGCATTGTGGATAGTTCTACCGGAACTGTGACTGCACGTGCTGTATTTACTAATGCCGATGGTGCGCTGCTGAGTGGTAGTGCAGGACGGTTAATTGTTCCGCAAACACTGCATAATGTTATTACGATTCCGCAAACAGCAACATTCACTATTCAAGATAAGGTGTATGTATACAAAGTCGTAGATGGTTGCGCAAGATCTGCCATAATTAACATTATGCCTATCAACGATGGTCAGAACTACGTTGTTACTAATGGTCTTGCCGTTGGCGATGTCATTGTTACCAAAGGCGCTGGATATGTAAAAGAAGGCGAAACAATTGAAAATTGAAAATTGAAAATGTCATTCTAAGCATAGCGAAGGGTTTCTCGAGATTATTGGATTTTTCGCTACGTTCAGAATGACAAAGGCTCGTAACTCGTAATTCATAACTCGTAATTCGTAACTCGTAATTCATAATTATATACATGAAACTAAAAGCATTTGTCGACCGTCCATTGTTATCCATAGTTATCAATGTGATGATTGTGACGGTGGGCATCATTGCGATGATGCGTTTGCCCATTGAAAAATATCCTGATATTGCACCGCCTACAGTCAATGTGTGGGCGAGCTATCCAGGCGCGAGTACCGATGCGGTGCTGAAAAGCGTCTTGGCACCTCTTGAGCAGGCTATCAATGGTGTGGATAATATGACATACATGAAGTCGTCGGCATCGAATGGTTCGGCTTCGATAAGCATATTTTTCAAGCAAGGTACTAATGCCGATATGGCTGCAGTGAACGTTCAAAACCGTGTGGTTCAGGCGCAAGCTATGCTACCTGCCGAAGTTACCAAAACGGGCGTGACGGTTGAGAAACAGCAACCAGGGCAGTTGCGCATCATGGCATTGGAGAGCCCCAATGGCACGTACGACGAGAATTTCTTGAGTAACTATTTCTATAATAATCTGCGACCTGCCATTCTGCGCATACAAGGCGTTGGCAAAGTGGAGGTGTGGGGCGGACAATATGCGCTACGCATCTGGCTCAAACCCGACGTGATGGCTCGTTATGGCATTGTGCCGAGCGACATAACTACGGCGCTCGAGGAGCAAAACGTGGAGGCGAGCATAGGTTCGATAGGTGAAAACACAAGCAACACGTTTCAATACGCTCTGCGCTATTCGGGGCGCAAGCAAGAAGTGAGCGAGTTTGCCAACATCGTATTATCATCGAAAACTACAGGCGAAGAACTGCATCTGGAAGATGTTGCCGACTTGGAGCTTGGGCAGTCCGACTATGCATACAGCAACCGCATAAACGGGCATCCGGGCGTATTGGGTAATGTATGTCAAGTGGCTGGTTCTAACGCTACTCGCATCAATCAAGACATTGATGCGCTCATTGCCGAGGTGGAAAAGCAACTGCCGCCCGACATACGTATTGTAACTTTTGAAAATACCAACGACTTCCTTTTCGCATCGATTCATGAAGTTATTAAAACACTCATTATAGCTATTTTGTTAGTACTCGTTGTGGTCTATTTATTTGTACACGACTTCCGAGCAACGATCATTCCAGCCATAGGTATAATAGTATCGCTCATTGGCACATTTGCCTTTATGGCAGTGGCTGGTTTTAGCATAAATATGTTGACACTCTTTGCCCTTGTGCTTGTCATAGGTACTGTGGTTGACGACTCCATTGTTGTGGTTGAGGCTGTGCAAGCACGCTTCGATGCTGGCTATCGTGTAGCATACAACGCCACCGTCGATGCTATGGGTGGACTAACGACGGCGCTATGCACCACAACACTTGTATTTATGGTGATATTTATCCCAGTGTCGTTCATAAGTGGCACATCGGGTATATTCTACAAACAATTCGGATTGACTATGGCGGTGTCGGTGGGCATTTCACTCGTTGTAGCTATGACGCTTGCACCAGCTCTTTGCGCACTTATTCTTCGTCCTATCGATAACAACCACAAATCAATATCGGCGCGCGTGCGTACGGCCTACAACGTTGCTTTTGACGCTATTATGAAGCGTTATACTAATGTTGCTATGACCTTCATTCGTCGCAAATGGATAGCTATGTGTAGCATCATGGTGGCATTGACGCTGACTGTTGTTTTGCTCATGGTAGTGCCGACGGGTTTTGTGCCCGACGAAGATATGGGTTCGCTCATGGTCGATTTGTCGACCGCATCGGGTTACACAATGGACAAAACCGACGAAATGCTTGTGCGCGTAACCGATAAAATTCAGCAACTTCCCGACGTTGATGCTGTTGGTGGTGTGGTTGGTGTAGGCGGAGCAAACAAAGGCATGGTTATGCTCAAACTCAAGCCATGGAACGAACGCAAGGGTAGCCATCAGTCGGCGTGGAGCGTGAGCGAACAGGTGAACGACATACTTCAGGCAGAGCGTGAGGCAGAGAGCAGTTGCTACTCGCCTGGTATAATCGACGGCTACGGACGTGGCGGTGGTTTTGAGTTTTCGGTAATAAATAAAAATGGCGATGACATAAATACCTTTTGCGCCGTTGTGGAGCGCTTCGTCGAGCGTCTCAATAGCTATGCCGTTATTTCCGATGCCTATTCGGGCTATGCTGCCGATTATCCACAATATTGTGTTGACGTTGATGCTGCGCGTTGCAAGAAAATGGGCGTGTCGCCAGCCGCGGTGCTCAACGAGATGAGCGCGTTTTTAGGTAGTTCATACGTATCGAACTTCAATAAATACAACCAAGTTTATCAAGTGACCATGCAGTTGCGCCCATGCGACAGAGCAGATATTCAGTCACTCGACCGGCTGCATGTTCGTTCCACGAGTGGTGCAATATTACCTATGAATCAGTTTATTACGCTCAGTAGGGAGAATATGCCACAGTCGCTCGACCGCTTCAATATGATAAGTTGCATCGATGTTTCTGGTAGTGTGGCGCAAGGTAGCAGTTCGGGCGAAGCCATACGCACCATTCGCGAAGTGGCAGCACGAGAGTTGCCCATTGGCTATGGCATAGAGTTCTCGGGCATCACACGCGAAGAGAGTCAGTCTGGTAGTAATACGCTTATAATCTTTGCTGTATGTATATTCTTTGTATATCTAATTATGGTGGCACTCTACGAAAGTCTGTTCATTCCGTTGGCAGTAATCTTGGGCGTGCCGTTCGGATTGGTTGGTTCGCTCGCATTTGCCTATTTCATGGGCGTGGAGAACAATATCTACTTGCAGATTGGCTTGATAATGCTTATCGGTTTGCTCTGCAAGACGGCCATTCTCCTCACTGAA
>JBGUYH010000182.1:0-5229 GCA_045118595.1 Bacteroidales bacterium
GCTATACTGCGTGCTATACACTTCGAACGTGACAACGCTCGCGTTGCAGAGCAAGTTGCAGACCTTGAAAAAGGAAACTTTAATGCATTCCTTGGCAAGGTAACAGCATCGGGTCAAAGTTCGTTCATGTACAATCAAAACGTATATCCTGCTAGTGCACCGCAAGAACAAGGCATCTCGCTGGCACTTGCACTCAGCGATATAGCTCTTGCTGGCGAAGGAGCATTCCGTGTACATGGTGGAGGCTTTGCTGGTACAATACAAGCATTCGTACCACAAAACAAGCTCGACCAATATATTAACACCCTCGAACACACATTTGGCAAAGGCAAATGTTGGAAATTGTTTATACGTCCACAAGGCGCTATTAAAGTTGAATTCTAATTCACTATAATTTTTAAGAACCAATCAATAATACAAAATGGAAAACACAAAAGAGAAACAAGGAAATCTCGTAGCGATAATAACGATGTTCTTCATCTTCGCTATGATTTCGTTTGTTACAAATATGGCTGCGCCATTTGGAAATATTTGGAGTTTCAAATATGAATGGGCAGGTATGTGGGGTAACATGATGAACTTTGCAGCTTACTTATTTATGGGTATACCAGCAGGAAATATGCTCATCAAGTTTGGCTATAAGAAAACAGCTCTAATAGCTCTTGCTACTGGTGTTGTCGGTCTTTTCGTACAATATCTTTCGAGCAAAGTTGGTACTGATGTAAAAGTAATAGAAATAGATGGTCAGTATGTATTCCTCGACCTTTTCATATATCTGTTAGGTGCTCTTATTTGCGGTTTCTGTGTTTGCA
This sequence comes from Bacteroidales bacterium, assembly GCA_045118595.1. Classification (GTDB taxonomy): domain Bacteria; phylum Bacteroidota; class Bacteroidia; order Bacteroidales; family Marinilabiliaceae; genus W3P20-009. The sequence goes on from JBGUYH010000182.1 coordinate 813, forward strand.
TGCTCAACACAGTAGTAAACCCAATGCTCAACCTATTGGGAGGCGGTGGAAAACGTGGAAATCAGTTACTTCAAGCTGGTGGCTCACTCAACTCACTTTCTGGCACACTTACTCCTATGCTTGTAGGTATCTTGATTGGCACCATAACCAAAGAGCACAACCCTGGCATTGCTGGTGTAGCTCCACTCGTTTTAGCTGGTATGGCCATATTCGCCGTTTCACTCATCATCATCTCTTTCATAAAGATAGAAGAGCCACAAGGCGACTTAAACGTAGTTACCTACGAACATAGTCCACTTAGTTTCCGTCATTGCCTACTTGGCGTTATTGCTATCTTCTTCTATGTAGGTGTTGAGATAGGCATACCTGGTGAACTCAATGCTTATGTTAGCCACATGGGCTTTGCTGGCTCAGCTGCTGTTGGCGGCTCACTAGCTGCCATATATTGGCTCTTGATGCTTGTTGGTCGTTTCGTTAGCTCATTCATCAGCGGTGTAATTTCAACACGCGTACAAATGATAAGTGTAACATCATTGGCCATCGTACTGCTACTCATCGCAATATTCTTGCCTGAAACTGCAACATTTACATTGCCTGAAATAGACCTTCTTCGCATATCAAGCGGAGTTGTCCCTATGAAATGTATCTTCATCTTCTTATGCGGTATTTGTACATCGGTTATGTGGGGTGGAATCTTCAACCTTTCAACCGAAGGACTTGGAAAATACACAGCAAAGGCATCGGGCTTATTCATGACAATGGTAGTTGGTGGTGGTGTTATGCCACTCATCCAAGACCTTATCGGTCGCAGTGTTGACTACATTGCAAGTTATTGGCTCGTAATAGCAATGCTCGCTTATATATTGTTCTATAGCCTTATCGGCTGCAAAAATGTCAACAAAGACATACCTGTAGATTAGTTTCTGAAACAGATAAAAATAATCAGGAGGTTGCTCATAATATATGAGCAACCTCTTTTTTTGAATAAACATTACTATCGGTTGTAACAAAATCGGTTTTATTATATATATTCGCAGAGCTTTAACTAAATCAATCCGTATGAAAATGCAACAAATCAAGAATTATAATCACTTTACAAGCAATAGAGCATTGTGGTACATCACTATTGAATAATGAAATATAGCGTAAATGAATTATGGAAAAAAATCTAATGAAGATATGTATCTTAGAATATAAGACACGCCCAGTTGAATGCGTACTGCTTACATTATTCACTATAGTCAACACTTTCATGCAAAACAGCTACGATGGATTGTTGCTATACTCAATAACCACAATTGTGACCATTTTTGTACCATTTGCTTTCATACTCAACGCCGTATCAGAAAAAAACATATGGTTCAAACGCTTGTATGAAATAATAATGCCAATATCGCTGATATGTATAGCTGCTGGTGTTGACGAAAAATTGGCTACTATACACGATAGCAACGTGTATAAGACAACTATTGGACTACTAATAATTGGAGTACTAACCATAAACAACTTCAAAAACGATATCGACATAATAAGAAATGCAATGACTATGTTGTGGGCTATTGTGCGAGGTTGCATTGGAGCATTTACTGCATGGGTATCACTTGCCATCATCGTTTTAGGCATAGAAACAATATTCAACACAATGATTGAAGCCCACTTACTCAGCATACCTTGGACACTATTTATGCCTATCATAGCATTAGCGCTATATGACAACACCCCCCGCATCGACAATATACGAAACTCAATAGCTAATAACCTACTAAACTTTGCTATAACACCAGCCATAATTATATTCACATTAGTTTTGTATGTCTACATAATCAAAATATTAGTAACATGGGAGCTTCCAAACGGTAACATCGCCAGAATAACATACATATACTACATCACTGCTATGATTTCAGCTTCACTCTATCGAATGGCAATGGTCAACATATTTGATAGATTCTATCATTGGTTACCAATCATGGCATTACCAATAATAATACTCTTTTGGACTGCTGCTTTCCGACGCGTATATGATTATGGACTAACAGAAGCACGCGTATATATGCTAATGGCTGGATTAGTTAACATGGTATTTATGTATATGCTTTTTACCGAACGCAGCAAAGCATACAAAGTTACTCTGATACATCTGCTCGGATTTTTAATAATATTGGCCTTCATTCCACAAACATCGGCAACATTCATAGCTGAAAATATGCGTTGGAACAACGTCAATAAAGAAGAGATAGAAAATAGTGTAATATCACAAAAAGAGACGGGAATAGACAAAGAAGAGCAAATTGATCAGAACATTATTGTTAAAGAGAAAAAAGGTAATAACATTCTACTTATCAATAATTGTCAATATATCATCACTCCAGAAAAAAGTGTCATTTTGTTTCCACACGCCATCATCAACAACGAATCAATAATATTAACTATAAATAACGACACAATTGCAGAAACAAGTAAGGAGACACTACTACGCCGCATAGCACATCATAATAACATGAACTATGAACAGCTACTTGACTCTGCTGCGAACAAATTCTACCATGTAGCCATGGATATACAAATAGATTCGCTATGCGTAGTTTTCAAAGAAATTGTCTGCACCGACTTTGAACAAGAAGCGATAGTCAATGCAGCATATAAACAAAAATAGCAAGACCCCTCTGTCACAGACGAGCCTTGCGTGCGTAAACAAAACTATAAATACAAAAATAATGCTTTCGATAAGTCTCTATACAGAAACTTATTATATTATCCAATCCAATGTGTATTACGAACCATAATATGGTGAAGTTACACACCGATTAATTTTTCAACTTTGCGTAATTGTCGACTAAAACTCTTGTTTTCAATAATAGAATCGGTAAGTGCAACACCTACACAATACTTACTGAAACCCATTCGTTCTAAATGCAATGCTTGAAAGGTATCGACAGAATTATCCGCCCTATCCTTCTCACATTTTTGCTCAACAATAAGCATATTAGGCAAACTGATTTCACAACCTGTGCGAACATTTTTAAAACTTATATCAGTATCGATAGTAAGACGTTCATTCATATTGTTACTCACCAAAGTTATACGCCTGAACTCACTAACTATCGATGGATGCAAATCAGTCACTTTATAATCAGACAATTCTGCTACAAAGGTTTCAACTGCCGTTGTCCCATTCCAAAAACCATCAGTCCCAATTCGAATGCGCTGTTTCTTAGTGCATCCGTTGTTATTCGTTTTTATCTCAAAGTACGTTTCGTTAGCCGACAAATAAGTTCTGACACGAATCTTCTGACGGAAACTATATTTATTGTAGTGTTCAGCATACATTGATAAATCAATGGTATCAAGATATGTTGTAACATATGATTGAGACCTATCACACCCGATAACTTGCACTCGATAATTATCTGCTGCTAATTCTAACAATTTGGGCACTGCGGAAATATGACCTACATATTTAACATCAGTACGCTCCATAAGCCTACTCTTGTCCATTTGGGCAAGAGTTATAGTATCAAATGTGGCAAGTTGCCGAGCTATGCTGCTCTTTTGCAAGTTGGATTTTATCTTAGTTGCTCCTTGTTGCATTCACTCAACGATACAAAGTTACACAGATAGACTGAAATAGCCAAATCTTATCAAGGAATAGACCATTTTTATAGACTAATTAGCCCAATAATGACACATATATACATTATCACCGATAATACACAGAAAGAAAATGACAATAAAAATAGTATGCTGATTCGCATCAGCATACACATTCTCATTGTGCCTTTACATTTGGCACATCAATCCTATGTATCACTTTTTACATGATTCAGTTTTAGATTATTTCAAAAATCTTATCGAGCTTCATTAGTTCAAACAATTTCAATACGTCGCGTTGTATATTAGCTATAACAAATCGGTTACTACATTCACGCGATGTTTTTAAGCCTGATATAAGAACACTTATGCCAGTACTATCCATAAACTTGACCTCAGCTAGGTCGAGTACCACTTTCGAGGCACCACCCTTAAGGTTTGATATGAGAGTGGTTTTTAAGTCAGCCACATTGGCTACAGTAACACGATCGGCTTTAACAATAACCGTAACAATGCCGCCGTTTTCATTAACTTCTACCATAGGTTTTCATTTTGATGATTGACCGGGGAAGACTTCTGCTATATCAGCCTTCGCCAACTCGGTCTGCAAGTTATAAAAATTTATTAAATCAGCTACAACTTCTATCGTAACTTTTTTTTCACGATACTCCATTATTGTGTTTCTAACTTCTGGTGATAGCGATTGTATTTGATCTCGATACCATTGCAAATGAGTATCATTCACGCCATTAACATCGCAATCATCTACATAAATTTGCTTACATAACATCTCAAGCAGTTTTAGCGATGTTGCTAATTTCTCCAT
>JBGUYH010000183.1:0-3763 GCA_045118595.1 Bacteroidales bacterium
ACAAGAAAAATGCGAATAAGGAGCTCAGCGTTGAGGAAAAGTTGAAAGCCCTTTACGATCTCCAGAAAGTATGTTCAGAAATCGACAAGATTCACACATTGCGAGGTGAACTTCCACTCGAAGTGCAAGACCTTGAGGATGAAATAGAGGGTCTTCAAACGCGTGCTGCGAACCTTGAAGATGAGGTTAAGAGCCTTAGCAACGACATCGTAACTCGCAAAAACGAAATAAAAGAGGCCGATCTTCAGATAAAGAAATATCAAGGTCAGCAAGAGTCGGTGCGCAACAATCGTGAATACGACGCTATATCAAAAGAAATTGAGTATCAAGAACTCGAAAAGCAGTTGTCTGAAAAGCGTATCAAAGAGCATACTGCCGATATGGAAAAGAAGCAGCAGCAACTCGTTGATGCTCGTGAACAGGTGAAAGAGCGCAGTATCGACCTTGAGGCTAAACGCTCAGAACTTAAGACAATTGAAGAAGAAACAAAAGACGAAGTTGAGAAACTTGAGAAGAAAGCTGATAGCATAAGCAAGAATATCGATGAACGCTTAATGACAGCATTCAATCGTATTCGTTCAGGCGCACGCAACGGCTTAGCTGTGGTAACAGTGCAGCGTGATGCTTGTGGCGGTTGCTTCAACAAGATTCCACCTCAGCGTCAGCTCGATATTCGTTTGCGTAAGAAGATTATCGTTTGCGAATACTGCGGTCGTATTCTTGTCGATGACCTCGACAACAATGAACCTATTGATAAATAATATGGTGGTAGGTTTGTCCGAGCCACATAATGATATGAGAAATGCCACATGCAAAGTGTGGCTTTTCTTTTTTTCATCTACTCATTATATTCCCAAACATGATACAGATAGGAGATAAAGTTATCGGTTTTGAGATATTTACGCGCAAATATGTGTGCGACATAGCTCGTTGCAAGGGACAGTGTTGTTACGATGGTGATTCGGGTGCACCGCTTGAACCTGAAGAAACACAAATTCTCGACGATATTTATCCGCAAATAGAACCTTATCTGAACGATACCGAGCGTGCAGAAATAGCCCGTCAAGGTAAGTGGGTCGTCGATGATGATGGCGATAAAGTGACACCAATAATAAATGGTTGTGAATGCGTCTACACAATGCGCGATCCCGATGGTACATGGAAATGTGCCATAGAACAAGCCTATAACGATGGTAAAGTGTCGTTTCGCAAACCCATATCATGTCATTTGTATCCTATACGTGTTACTCACTATCGTCAATTCGATGCACTCAATTTTCATGAGTGGGATGCATGTTGCAAACCTGCACTTGAATTAGGACAGAAACTTGGAATACCAGTATATAAATTCCTAAAAGAACCTATAATACGTGCATGGGGTGAAGATTTTTATAAAGAATTAGAAATAGCCGCTGCTGAAGTGGAAAAAGCGAGAATGAATTCTAAATAGATAATTGTGGGATAGACTTGTAATTATTTTTTTTCAATTTTTAATTTAAATGTGGTATGTATTAGCTTTAGCCTCAGCATTTTGCTTGGGCTTTTATGATGTATTACGTAAATATTCTCTTAGAGATAATGCTGTGTTACCAGTGTTGCTATGTAGCACACTCGCCTCATCGGTAATGATGTCGCCAATGCTCATTGGTTCAATGTTAGGCATTATTAGTCCTGATTCTTGGCTCTATATTCCGCAAATAACATTGCATCAGCATCTGATGCTTATGATAAAGGCCGTTATCGTTCTGACGTCGTGGATATTTGTCTATTATGGCATGAAGAATTTGCCACTGAGCATAGTTTCGCCCATACGAGCTACTGCACCAGTATGGACTCTGATAGGTGCACTTATCATATTTGCCGAACGACCGAATGCAACACAATGGATAGGTCTGATAGTGTGTTTCATCTTTTTCTTTTTGTTTAGTATAGCTGGCAAAAGAGAAGGAATCGACTTTAGAGCCAATAAGTGGGTGTGGTCGGTGGTATTAGGTACTCTTGTGGGGTCATGTAGTGCATTGTTTGATAAGTACGTGGTGCGTTACGAAGAGATAAATCGGATGGCAATACTTAGTTACTATTCGTTTTATCAGTTTTTGATAAATATACCGTTGCTTTTCATCATCTGGTGGCCAACACGAAGTAAGCAACCATTTCGTTGGCGATGGTCGATACCTGCTATTGGTGTAGTAATTATTATAGCTGATTTTCTCTATTATGGTGCAATCGATAACCCTGATAGCCTCATAAGTCTCATATCACCCATTAGACGTAGCAATGCTATAGTAGCATTCATAATGGCTGCACTTATCTTTAAAGAGAAAAATATGCTTCGTAAGGGACTGTGCCTAATAGGTCTGTTTGTTGGTATAGGTATAATTGTTTTTGGTTCGTAAAAAACAATCATGTACTTATATTGAATAAATAGTAGTAGATTATTTTTGTCAAAATAGCTACCTTTGAAACATGAACCAATCGCAATATCCTTCACATTTGCTTGATGAAGCTGTTAATCAGTTTGCCAAATTACCAGGCATAGGTCGGAAAACTGCACTAAGGCTTGTGTTGCATCTGTTGAGGCAAGAAAAAGATGATGTAGAAGCATTTGCAGAATCGGTCAGAGCTGTACGCAACGACATTCGTTATTGTCATATTTGTCATAATATATCCGACTCTGACACTTGCGATATTTGTGCCGATGCTAAGCGGAACCATAGTCAAGTGTGTGTAGTAGAAAATGTTAGGGATGTGATGGCAATAGAGAGTACCAGACAATACAATGGCATATACCACGTGCTTGGTGGGGTAATATCGCCAATGGATGGTATTGGTCCTGACGACCTTAATATCGATTCGCTTGAAGATAAAGTAGCAGGCGGACAAGCCGATGAAATTATATTAGCACTCAGTACAACAATGGAAGGTGATACTACAAACTTTTACATATATAAGCGAATAGCCAAATATGGAGTGCCTATAACAACCATTGCACGAGGTATAGCTGTAGGCGATGAATTGGAGTATGCCGATGAAGTGACACTTGGCCGTTCGCTTGTTAATCGCATCCCATTTGATCAAACACTAAAAGTAGGCTCTTATTAAAAATAGAAAATCAGATATTAATAATGGATAGTTTAATTGCACATCTCCGACGCATATTCTTGATGTCGACAATACCAGCGGTAGCCTTTTTCGGACTGTTTTATTTTGCAGCCGATGAATCACTCGTGTCAGACAGAATGCACTACACCCTCATGACGCTTATGCTTCTTATGCTTTTAATTGGAGTTATGGGGTTGCATTTCTATATGAAACGAGCAGAAAAAAAATGCATAGGTCAATCATGGCAGCAACAAGTCAATATTTTTGGACGAGCTTATAAGGTACGTATTGTAGCACTTAATCTGATGCTTTTTATTGTATCGTTGCTCTATTTTGTTGTTGTCGATATGAATTGTGTTTACTCAGCAGGTATGTTGGCAGTGCTGATATTGCTAAGTTTTCCAACAAAGCAATATTTGAGCAATGGCATAGATGCAAATGATACAGAATAACCACAAAAGAATAGATATATGGATAAGTTAATAGCTGTCGACTTTGATGGAACAATAGTTGAGAATCGATACCCAGAAATAGGACGCGAACGACTTTTTGCCTTTCAAACGCTCAAAGCCTTGCAGCAAAAAGGTTTCTTACTTGTATTGTGGACTTGTAGGGTTGGTCAACAACTTGATGAGGCTGTTGAATTGTGCCGAAAAAATGG
>JBGUYH010000184.1:0-20678 GCA_045118595.1 Bacteroidales bacterium
GTGGTGCATTCCATATTTGAAGTATAGAGTTTGGGGCTGATGCAGGTAGCGCATAGAGTGCATCGCCCACAACGAACCAGATGTTGCCGTTTTTGTCTTTCTTTATGTCAGAATAGAAGACGTTGCTACCCAATAGTTTAGATAGTAGTTGTGGCGAGTCGGATATATTACCATTGTTGTCGACAGAGAAGCTATGTGTGCCTTGCGAGATGTATATCTTACCGTCAAGTTTCATTATGTTCATGTATGAATCGATGGCCCAACGTTGCATTTTGAGTTCGCGACTAATGCTGTTATGGGTAACGTCGATGCTGACGCGTTCAATTCCTTTTTCTGTTGTTATCCAAACGTATCCAGATTGGTCTATTTCAAATGTTTTGCACGATGATGATAAGCCATGTAAAGGTGTTGCTTGGTACTCATTATGAGTGCGCTTAATAATGTATAATCCGTTGTAACTGCCTGCTATTGCGAGGGTTGAATCGGTGGTGAATGGTATTATCTTCCAAAAACCTTCGTTGGTACATATTGGAACTAGTTTTTGTGATTGTATGAAGTATAATCCTTTGTCGTGGCAACAAAATAGTGTGTTATTTATGCAGTATAATCCCCAAACTTGTCCGATAGAGCCATCGATGATGTTGCAATTAGTTGGTTCAATGTCGGTTATTGGTGTATTGCTGGTTTGGTAAAGTGCGCGATTGGTACCTATATATGTATTGTTTCCACAAGTGAGGAAGGCATATCCTGTGCCGAGTGTATTTTGTTTGTTGCATAGTTCGGTTAGTGGTGAGTTGATGTCGATACGGTCGATGCCAATATCTAGACCGCACCAAAGTGTATTATTTCCGTCGAAAAGTAGATTAAGTACGGTGTTATTTTGCAGTCCGTTGCTAGTGGTGGCTATGTAAATGTGTTGCGTGGTGGCATCTTCAATAACTACACCGCCTGTGATTGTAGCATAGGCTATTTGTTTGCCGTTGCTCTTGATGTTGTATAGTTTGTGTTGTTGTATGTAATTGTGGGCTGGTGTTGATAGTTGTTGTAATGGTTGGCTTGGTTTGTAGGTGAATATGCCATTGCTTTTCGTGCCAATAAGCAAAGTGCTATCGGTGTGTGCACATAGGCTGCAAATATCGGCTGTGTTTATAGTTGTTAGTTCGGCAATAGGGTGTCCTAAGTTGTGTGCGGTAATGTCAAATAGTCCGCCCGAGCGTGCTATGTATATGTTATTGCCCATCTTTACCGATGCTATAATGCTATTTTCGGATTGTATGGTGTGTTGTAGTTGGCCTGTTGTGTTATGTATGAAGATATGGTTGTGTGCTTGAAAAAATATGTCGGAACCTATTTGCATTATATTCCAGATGCTACCGAAGTTGCCATATAGTGCTATGGTCTCTGCCGCTATTGATGTATAACGCAATTGGCCGTGTTCGTCAGGTGTAAAATATCCGTATTCGTTGTCACCGCCAACCCATATTGTATCGTTGGTTGCGTTTGTAGCTACAGAACGAACAGTGCCACCATTTTGGATGCCATATAGTTCCCATCTTAGTCCATCGAATTCGAGCAATCCGTAGTTATTAGCAGCATATATCCAGCCGTTGTGACCAATAGCTATATCCCAATTTTGGGTGCCTGCCGCATAGTCTTTTTGTGTGTAGTTGATAATTGTTTTTTGCCAAGCGAAAGCTTTTTCTGGAATTGTCAGAAGTGTTAAAAAGAGTATTACAATGGCAGCATATGGTATATAAAACGGTAGCAGAGGCATATTTTTCATGTCGAATGTATTGTGTTATGATTCTAAAATGTGTTGATAGAATGATTGCATGATGCAAAGTTATAAAAAATGTAAACACTTTGTTGTGTAATTGCTTTGCTTACTTATTGTATTGATTATTAGTGCGTAATAAATATGTTGTAGTATTGTGATGTGTGATTGGTTTATTGTGTGTGTAATTGTGTAGTATTTAATTTTCTCTGTCTATTATTAAAATATTTCACATTTGCAGCCAGCGAATAGCAATATATGCTTCGTTTATTTCTGAAGTGATAAAAGAATGTCAAATGAAAAATAGTTTCTCCAATATCAGACACATAGTTATTGTACTAATAGCAATACTTGGCGCAATGTTGAGTGTGGTTGCGAATGCGCAAAATATAAGTGGTAAGTTGACCGATGCAAATGGTGAGCCTGTGCCATTTGCTAATGTTACATTGAAAGGTACTACTATAGGCACCATATCAGATTTCGATGGCAATTTTACAATAAAAGCAGTGAGTGGCGATGTGTTGGTTGTGTCATGCATAAACTTTAAAACACAAGAGGTTGTTGTTGGTGAACAACCAACATATGCCATAACTATGGAAGATGATAATATGTTGCTCGACGAAATAGTGGCTGTTGGTTATGGTACTATGAAAAAGAGCGACTTGACTGGTGCTGTAGCTTCTATAAAAGCCGATCAGCTAAAGAAAACATCGGCATCAGGACTCGATCAGGCATTGCAGGGTAGGGCAGCTGGTGTGACTGTAAATAGCAATTCTGGTCAGCCAGGTGCTGCAGCTGAGGTACGCATTAGAGGCATAGGTTCAGTGGTAGGTAATAGTTCGCCAATATATGTGGTTGATGGCGTTATAACTGATGATATATCTTTCCTTTCACCAACCGATATAGCTTCGACAGAAATTCTGAAAGATGCTTCAGCTACAGCTATTTATGGTAGTCGTGGTGCTAATGGCGTGGTGTTGGTTAGTACAAAAAATGGCAGTCGTGGACAAGGTAATATAAGTGTCGATTGCTATTGGGGTGTGCAAAACAGATGGAAAAAACTCGACCTTATGAAACGCGATGAGATGGCGTTGACAAAGGTTCGTATCGATGCTATGAAAAATGGAGCAAGTCAGTTATCAGATTTTGTAAAAAAATCGTTCAATGATTGGATGTATGCTTGGAATATAGGCAAGAGTTCGTATGCACCACGTCCATTATCAGATAAATATCCTAATGGATTTGATTATGCTAACACCGATACCGATTGGCAAGACGAAGTTTTTCAGAAGAATGCAATTATTGAGAGTTATTCGGTGTCGGCCGATGGTGCAAATGAGAATGGTCATTATGCCATATCTGGCAACTATTTTAAGCAAGAAGGTACAATCATAGGTAGTGATTTTCGCCGACTAACAATCAGAATTAATAGCGACTATAAGATACGTGAGTGGTTAAAGATAGGTGAACATATTAGCTATGCCACATCGAAAGGGCGCAATGCAATGAATAACAATTCGAGTCCTGGCGCAAGTGTCATATCGGCAGCGTTGGCAATGGCACCATGGGATCCCGTGCGTTATCCAGAAGGTAGTGTGTCATCAAAAGGTGATCGTGATTTAAGTGGAGCAATAGCTGCATCAACGAATTTCAAAAATGTGGTGAATCCTATTTCTATGGTCGAACATAGTCATCCATCGTCGAAAGATGAACGCATTGTGGGCGATGTAAATGTAGAGATTACACCAGTACCATACATAATTTGGAAAACGCTTGTATCGATTGACATGAACTACAATCGCACACGCAATTTTAAAGAGAAATATCTGCATAGCGATTACGATAAAGCCGACAAAAATTACATATCAAGTTCGATAGTACGTGCCATGACATTTGGTGAAGAGAGCACACTCTCGTATCTGAAAGACTTTGGTAAGCATAGTTTGAATGTTATGGTTGGTCAGACCATAGAAGAGTATAATTACTACACCATTGGCGGTTCAGGAGCAAGTGTTATCAACGATTATGATAGTAACAATTGGTATCTAAACAAAAGCACCGAAGATCGTACCGAGGCAGGCGATGGCGTTAGTCGAAATAGGCGAACATCGTTTTTGGGACGTTTGCATTATGCATTTGACAATCGATACCTCATCACCTTCAATTTTAGAGCCGATGGTAGTAGCAAATTCCCTAACAATACATGGGGTTATTTCCCATCTACAGCCTTTGCATGGCGTATATCAGAAGAGGGCTGGATGCGTGACAATGTGGTGTTCGATAATCTGAAACTACGCCTTGGTTGGGGACGCGTGGGTAACGATAAAATAGGCAACGATGCCTTTACGCAAACAGTGTTTACATCAGGTCCGTCATTTGTAAGTTATCCTACTGGTGTGGGTAATACTGACGAGAATATACAAGCAGGTGCTGCTGTGCTAACACTTGTTAATAGCAATGGCAAGTGGGAAACCAATGAACAATGGAATGCAGGTGTCGATTTCGGAGTTCTTGATGGCAAACTCAATGGTTCGGTTGATTTCTTTTTGCGTCAAACCAAAGATGCACTACTCTATGTTGATGCACCTGCACATGTGGGCAATAGATATTCGTCGCTTGTAAATGTGGGCAAATTGCAAAACATAGGTTTGGAGTTGCAACTCGACTATGCAAACAAGGTTGGACAAGTTAATTATAACATCGGTGTTAATGCATCGGTGATAAAGAACGAACTGAAAGAACTCAATGGCGGACAACCATTGTGGGGCGATCGTACAGTGAGCAACGAAGGATTGCCACTCAATACCTTCTGGGGCTATGAATACCAAGGCATATACTTGTCGGACGAAGAAGCTCTTGCGCATCAATACGCATCGACAGCCGAAAGCATATTAGTGCATGCTGGTGATGCTCGCTATGCCGATCGTAGTGGTAATGGCAAAATAGAAGAAGACGACAGAACAAACTTAGGTAATCCGTTCCCAAAATTCACTTATGGTATCAATATGGGACTTGATTGGAAAGGTGTCGATTTACAACTTTTCTTTCAGGGTGTGCAAGGCAATAAGATATACAATGCATTGCGTGAACGCACAGAAGGTGCAGGTGACCAATGTACATTGTCAACAACAATGCGCAATGTATGGGTGGGCTATTCCGATGCAGTACGCAATGTGATGACAAACAAATATGGTATCGACCCAGATAAATATGAAAACCGACAAGGCACAATACCTAATCCATTAGGAGCATCGAGCAATGCTTACAATAGCGATCGTTTGGTTGAAGATGGCTCTTATTTGCGCCTTAAAAATGTTCAGTTGGGATATTCGTTACCTAAAGCTGTTGTGCAAAAAGCGCATATCCAAAAGTTGCGATTCTATGTCTCGGCTACAAATCTACTCACTATAACAAATTATTCGGGATACGATCCGGAAGTTGGTGGTGGAGTCGATTATGGCAACTATCCACAAAGCCGCACATTTACATTTGGTGTTAATATGTCACTCTAAAAAAGATTGAACAACAAAAAAGCAAAACTTATGAACGCTATATCATATATGCTCCACAAAAAAGTGCTATCTGTACTTACAATATTCTCAGTAGCAGGTTGTTTTTCCGCGTGTAACGATTATTTGACTGAACCTACACCAGGTGTGTCAAAACTCGACGATTTCTTTAGCGGAGCAGATGCAGCACAGCAGATTGTGATAGGATGTTATGTGCCACTGATGTGGGAGTATAACAATACATTCTTTTCCGAATGGTTTATTGGCGATGTTGTGAGCGATGATGCTCTGAAAGGCGGACAAAACACCAACGATATGGCCGATGCCTATGATATGGAAAATTGGAAGACAATGCCTAATAGTACATTGCTTCTCGACTATTATAGAGCACAATATCAAGGCGTTGCACGCACTAACTTGGCTATAGCGCAAATTGATGCAATGCGCACCACCGATGATTTTGATGACGATATTAAGCAGCAGCTGTTGGGCGAAGCGCACTTCTTACGTGCCTATTACTATTTCCGCCTTGTGCGAGTGTTTGGTGGTGTTCCACTCATCGACTTTGTTGCTGACGATGATAGTCGATGGAAGCAACCACGTGCAACTTCAGAAGATATATACGAATTTATCAAAAACGATTTGACCATTGCTGAACATTATTTACCAGCAAAGAGTCAGCAACTTACTTCTGATTATGGTCGTGCAACACAAGGTGCAGCCCAAGCTATGTTGCTCAAAGTAAACCTATATACACACTCATATGCCGAGGCTCAGAAGTGGGGGCAGAAGATTATCGATAGTGGTGAATATGTTCTCTGCCCCAACTATGCCGACAACTTCACACTGAGTGGCGAAAATGGAATGGAGAGTGTGTTTGAAATTCAATATACCGAAGATCCAACATCGGATTATGGCGAGGGTATGGGATTCACTCGTGGCACGTTCACTACCATACTCATTCGCAGCCGAAGTACGTCGTTTGGCGATGCAGGGTGGGGATTCAATATGCCTACACAAAATCTGTATGATGAATTTGAGCAAGGTGATATTCGTCGCGATGTTACAATACTATCACCATCCGATGACCAAATTGAAAATCCTGCACAAGAAATCTATTTGGGAACACGTTTCCTCAATCGCAAATACGGACTATATAACAATATGGGCGATGGTGTTGACTATAAACTAACTCATGCTACCCGTAGTCCGATGAACAACAGACAAATACGCTATGCCGATGTGTTGTTAATGTATGCCGAAGCGTGCGAAGCTAATGGCGACGACGCAGCAGCTACCGATGCTCTAAATGAAGTACGTCAGCGTGTCGGACTTGATACCTATCCAGGTTATACCTTTAGTGTCAATGGGCAAGAAATTGCAAATCCTGATTTACGCACCGCCATACGCCATGAGCGACGCATGGAACTTGCTATGGAGGGACATCGCTGGTTCGACTTATGCAGATGGGGAGTGGCTAAGCAGGTGATGGATGCCTATGCTGCTACCGAAACAGAAGAGGCAAGAGCACAGATGGCCACATTCGTTGAAGGTAAGAATGAACTATTTCCATTGCCAACCAAAGAACTCGACCTTAATCCAGAAATGGAGCAAAATCCAGGATACTAAATCAATATAAATATCATAACTTAAATTAAATTAATACATTATGAAAATTACAAAATTCATGGCCTTTCTTGCAATGGCCTCTATGGTAGTCAACTTTGCATCGTGTAGCGATGACGATGATGATAACTCTAACGAATCAGAAAAGGAAGACATAAAAGTTCAACTCGATGTTGACAAAACAGAAGTGACGATAAATAAGGGTGAAACAGCTACAATAACAGCTACACTAACTGTAGAGCCTGCAGATAAAGCTAACGAAGTTACTCTTGAGTGGACTCTTGCTGATGAAACTATTGCAGCTGTTGCAGATAATGGCACAACAGCAATCATTAAAGGGTTGAAAGAGGGTGAAACAACATTGAAAGTCACTGCTGCTGAAAAGAGTAAGACAATATTTGTGACAGTAAATGATGGTGTTGTTCCTCCTCCTCCTGCTGCTGAATATAGTTATTTCGTACTTGCACTCGATGATGATGCATTGGCATCATTGGGTAGTGAGGCACTCGATATGCGTGTTAACGATAGCGATAGCTTCTTCTATATTTGGGAAGGTACTTACAATTCGCTCGAAACAAGTGGTCTGAATTCATTAGGTAATGTTGCAGGTTGGTATTCGCTCGAAGTTGTGGAAAATACAACATGGTCAGGTTTAGGTTTCTGCTATATGAACATGTCGAACCTTGCCAATATGGCTGTTATCACAGAAGAAGAGGGCAAAGATTGGTATTTGCATCTTGCTGTTAAAACAACATCTCCTGTTTCGCACCTTATTGGTATAGCTGGCGAAGCTGGTGAGTATAAAGTTGGTATCAATGGCGATTATGTTGATAATGGAACTACATATAAAAACATACAAACACTTACCACTGATGGTGAATGGAATGAGATAGAAATACCTATGGATAAAGTTATTCAAGGCGGTGTAGTATTCTCTGATAAGCCAACCAAAAACCCTAATTTAGTATTCATTCTTTCTGGCGGTGTCGCTGGCACAAATATTCAACTCGATGCTATTTATTTCTACAAGAAGAAATAATCAACCCCTGTACGCATCAAACCAATTAATTTAGCATATAGCGGCCTGACCGCCGCTATATGCACTATGCCACAAAGTTGGCAATTCAAATCAACAATAAATAACAATATGAAAATTAAAATATTAAGCATTGTTGCTTTTGCAACTGTGGGTGTTTTTTTAGCATGTGGTGACGACTCAGACGATGTTGTTGCAAACACAAAACTTACTATTAATACCGATATCATTGTTGTTAGTGAAGGGGCTACAGAACAGATAGAAGCTACCATGTCTGACCATAGTGCCATAAACTATTCATCGAGCGATGAAAATATAGTTGTTGTTACCAATGATGGACTTGTTATGGGTATAGCTTGTGGATATGCAGAAATAACCATCAGTGCAGGAACTCAGTCAGAAAGCATTCCGGTAAAAGTAACTCCACGTGCCTACGATGGTTACTCACTTGTGTGGAACGATGAGTTCAACGCTTCGTCGCTCGACCGCATGGTGTGGAACATAGAGCAAGGTGGCGGCGGTTGGGGTAACCAAGAGAAACAATACTATACCGATCGGGAAGAGAATTTGCGTGTGGCCGATGGTAATTTGGTTATCAACGTGCGCAAAGAACAGTATGGTAACAATGAATATACAAGTGCTCGCATTACAACAAAAAACAATAAAGATTTCACATTTGGTCGTGTTGAGGCACGCATTAAGCTGCCTAAAGGTGGTGGGACATGGCCTGCATTTTGGATGCTTGGCTATGGCTCGTGGCCTTTGTGTGGCGAGATTGATATAATGGAACATGTTGGTAACAAGCCAAATATGGTCTCTTTCGCTCTTCATACAAAAAATAAGAACGGAATGAATGGTACCAATTGGCACAATCAGCCTAACATAAATAGCATTGAAGATGACTTCCACATCTTTGGTGTTGAATGGCTCGAAAAAATGGAAATATCAACAGGTGTCTATCGTCAAGGCATTCGTTTTATGGTCGATGGTGAAGTACTTGCCACTCAAACACAATCGTCGATTGCCGAAGATAAAAATGCTTGGCCATTTTTCAATCCCTTCTACATCATACTAAATTGTGCAGTAGGTGGCACAATGGGTGGTAATGTTAACGATAATATTTTTGCCAATCAGGATACCGAACCTGTTCAGATGCTTGTCGATTGGGTTCGTGTTTATCAAGTGAAATAAAAATTCTACAAAACATGAAGATGATACACCTTACCGCAGTACTAATAATGTTGCTGCCTATCATTACCTTTTGCAGTGAAGATGAAGGCAACAATAACAATGAACCATACAAACTCTCCGACTCACCACGCATTCCGCATAAAAGTGTCAAGCGAGGTGTGGCTTATGGCTGTAAAACAAATAAGGAATCAGAATATCTATTCGACCTAATGCAGCTTTCGTCAGGTGTATCATGGTTCTACAATTGGGCAAATAGCGTTCAGCCTGCGTCAGTTGTTGTCAGTGTACACGATATGGGTTATACTTATTACCCTATGTGTTGGAATAATAGTTATAACACTAAGTCAATAGAATCAACGGTGGCTACATTGGGGTCCGACTATTTGCTTGCTTACAACGAACCTAATCTTATCGATCAAGCCAAAATGACACCATCGCAAGCCGCTGAAAAATGGTCTCAATTGGTCGCGGTCGCTAAGAATAATAACTTAAAAATTGTTAGTCCTGCCATGAACTATGGTACACTTGCAGGTTATTCTGACCCAGAAAAATGGCTTGATGAATTCTTCACACTTATCGACCCCAACGATATTGCTGCCATAAGTGTACATTGCTACATGCCTAACGTTACAGCACTCAAAAGCTATATCGACAAGTTTGCTAAGTATGGCAAGCCTATATGGCTTACCGAGTTTTGTGCATGGGACGGATTTAATGGTGGTGAAGTGGGACAACGGGAATATATGAGTGAAGCCATAAATTATCTCGAAGCACATCCTAATGTTGAGCGCTATGCATGGTTCACTCCGCGTTACGATGGTGGCAACGACCCTAAGATGCAATTGTTTCAAGATAATTCTATCACTGACCGTGGCGAAGTCTATATAGGGGCATCATCGCAAGACGATGAGGTGTATTGCATCGAAGAACAAAACATACATGCAGCTCGTTTTGTGCGTTGCAATGCCAGCAATATAATAAGTACTGATTCGGCGTATGTTGCTACACCTCATTATCGTCCAACAACAGACGAGGCTGATGATGCAGCGCCCATGGATATTTATCATTTTGGTGTTCGCCAATGGGTTGAATATCAGATTGAAGTTGAAAACGATGGTGAGTACGATTTGAGCTTGCGAACCAATGCCATGGTCAAAACACGCATAGAACTAAGCGTCGACGATGAAGCATTGGCAATATCAGAAAGCACAACAAGTAATGTATGGGAAACATTGCACACCACTATAAGCCTCAAGGCAGGAAAACATACCTTACGTTTGAAGGTGAAGAGTGGTAATACGGCTTTGAATCATCTCAAATTTATTGCAATCTGAATCTTTTAATCAATCAATCGATATATCTATGAATTTATTATTTACAAGAAGTTTTTTAACTCCTATCATTGCAGCATTTGCAGTGTCTGGAGTTATGGCTCAGACTAATGTAGCAATAGGCAAAACGGCTACATCGTCAGAGTCACAAGATGGTAATCCTGGGCGAGCTCAATTTGCCATCGATGGTAATTTGTCATCGAGTTGGGAATCGAAGCATGGTGTAGATAAAGCTTGGCTCACTATCGATTTAGGCAAGGTCTATACAGGTATCGAGAATGTGGTCATGGTGTGGGAAAACGCATATGGTAAGCACTATACCATTGATGTGGCTGGTGACGATGGCGTCTTTTCTATAGTTAAAGAGGTGAACGAAGAGTTGACAACATTCCCCAACTATCAAAATGTGAAATTTAGTGCACCAATTTCGGCTCGTTATGTACGTTTTAGTGGCATAGAGCGTGGTTTGCCTTATGGCTATAACTTGTGGGAAATGCAAATATACTCTACTATGTTTGACCCCGACATCAATCTTGCTCTCGGCAAATCATCGTCAACAGGTTATAGTAGTAACACGGCAGCTGATGCTAACGATGGCAATCTCTATACTCGTCTGGTATCGGGTGGGTTAGATGATGTGGCGCAAAATGTATATAACAACCAATGGTGGGAGGTCGACCTTGAGGCTGATTATAACTTATCAAACATTCACATCTATTTCGAAGGCGCATACCCAAAGCAGTTTGAGTTACTTGGACGTAGCAATACTGCCGATGAGTGGCAAACACTGAAGAGAGTTACCGACGCACCAACCAAAATTAGTCAAACAGAATACGAGTCGTACGATGTTACTGGTACTCATGCTCGTTATGTTCGTATTCATGCCCTCGAAAATCAATTGCCGCAATATGGTATGAGTTTGTGGGAGTTTGAAGTTTACGGATTAGGCCTATACGACGATGGCGTTGAGGATACAGAAGCTCCTGTTATGGCGAGTGCACAACTTGTTGATGCTTCGGTTTATGATGCTACACTATTGGTGAGCGCTACTGATAACATTACACCAACAGTTACACTCTTTACTGTTGAAGATGAAGAGAATGGTATTTTGTTGAATCTTACTACCAACGATAAAGGTGAAATAGTTATTCCTAATCTGAAACCATCGACTACCTATTCTTTTATTGTGAAGGCCAAAGATAGTAAAGGCAATGTGTCAACAGAAGGTATATCTGTTGAACTTACTACTCAAGCTCGTCCCAACGATGCAGAGGGTGACATCGGACATTTCGCTGTTGGCGCACTCAAGCGCATTCACTATGTAGCTACAGCCTCAGAAGATGGCAACTTGACAATAACCATATCGCCTATCGATGCAACTGATGCAATCGACTTTGCACATATTATGGTTGTGGACAAAGGAGAACTGCCTATGGAAATAGCAGCTGATGGTTCGTCGGCAAGCTACACATTTGCTAATATGAACAGCAATGAAGAGGTCTATTTCGCATTCCTCTATAGTTTGACATCGTTACCAGGCAACGAGCAAACAGCTGAGACACTTACGACAAATGATGCTAATATTCTATATTTCAGAATGCCACAAATATCGTTGCCTACACATTTGCAAGTAATAGAAGCAACCGACGATGTACAAGTCTACGACCTAAATGGACGTAAGGTAGCTACATTCAGAAACGGAGAACCAATAAGTGTTGGCACAAATGGAATCTATATAATAAAGAAAGGATCTGTTGTTAAAAAAGTTCGTTTGTAACGAGCAGTACACTTCAAATACAGTCAAGCATATATTTTCTTTCGGGAGAGGAACGCTCCAAAACGTTGGAATTCGTTCCTCTCATTTTCTTATCTATAGTTGATATGAAAAAAGTAAAACCGCACTGCCTATAAGCAATGCGGTTTTTACTATGTTGACTAAATCTTATTATTTACTTTTCTGAAGCTACTTTGTAGCGGTTGTTAAGTGCTTCGGTTACTTCAGCAGTGATGTCAATACCAGGGGCACTGTAAAGAACAGTGTTGTTAATCATACTAGTATTGAGAATGAGTTTGTAACGACCTTCAGCGTATGTGCTTAAGAAATTTGCCAATGTGTCATGCAACTCTTGGCTCATGCGAGCTTGCTCTTGTGCAAGTTCGTTGCTAAGTTTCTCGTTGAGTTCTTGCAAATCTTGTTCAACTTTAGCAAGTCGTTGTTGCTCCTTTTGTGCACGATCCATGCTCAAGAAGCCATTGTTCTGTACCTTACGTTGGAACTCATAAGCATCTTGTTGGAAGACACGTGCTTTCTGGTTGAAATCAGCACGCGAAGCTTCGCTTTTGCTCATTAAGTCATCATTAAGTTTTATGGCGTAGTTGTAGTTGAAAAGCAATGAGTCGGTATTGATGTAAGCAATAGACAACGATGTAGTGTCGGCGCTAGTAGCAGAAGTAGCTCCATTGTTTGCATTTTGGCAACCTACTGCTGCCATCAGAGTCACTGCCGAAGCAAGTGCTGAGAGTGTATTCTTCATATAATCGAACGTTTTATCTGGATTTTTACAAAATTCGTGTGCAAAAGTAAGTTATCTCTTCTAATTACGCAATTAATCGAGAGGGTTTTCACTCCTCTTTTGTTACAAATTGTTTAATAACATTGAGTGATTATTGCGAAAAAGAGTATGCGGCATTAGTCAAACTCTCTATTTTTCAATTCTCTTATAGTCTGACAAGTTTTTTACTCCCACAATATTTCGTTCTGCAATATGTGTATTGAATAGGTCCATAACTTGTTCAAAGGTGGCTTTGTTGCTGATAGAAGGCTGTTTTTGGAAGTATTCGATGTATTTCTGTAGCATGCGAACATATTGTCGGCCTTCTGGTGTATTGGTTATGGCATCTATGTTTGTAGTGCTTACCAGAAGGTGTCCTTTGCCTATTGGTATTTCGAATAAGATGCTCATTTTATACCCTCTATCAACATTGTCTATGCTCCAAACTATGGGGTTGACTATGAGTTGTGTGTTGTCGAGTATTAAGGGACGGCTATTTTTAGCTACACTCCACCATTGCCAATCGGAATGGTTGTTTGTTGGGAAATAATCAATTAATTGTTTGGCAAAGTCGCATAGTTTGGGCTCTATGCAGTATCCTAATGTGCCCGGAGAAATTGGTTTGCCTATGCTTTCTGATATGCTTTTGAACATGGAGTAGCTCCAATAGTCGGGAGTGAAGAGCCCGCCAACGCTTACAGCTTCTATGTCAGCATGCGATGGAATGTATAGCATAGTAGCTCCATTGCTGATGGTGTTGTATGTGCTTGGCGATATTTGAGTTACGTATGGCAAGTTTTGCCAAGTTGTATCGTTGTCATCATATACCCAAATATGATACTTATTGGTAATGTTTGCGCCACTTATGCTTAGTGTTAGCATTTGTGGTCCTCTGATGTTGTTGAGAGGCAGACTTATCTTTCCTATATTAGTAAGTGTGCCTTGTGGTGCGTGTGTGTTTATGTTGCCAGTGGCAAATGTGTATCCAAATTTTGGCTCTGTTAGTTTCCATTTGTACTCACCATCAAAATCGGTTTCTGAATAGTTAGCTATTTCAATGTCGGCACTGAATGTTTCATCTGTAGTCCATGTGTATTTGTCCATTAAAGCTAATGGCACTATGGCAGAACAGAAACCTCTAAACTCTTCAGGGGTAACTATATTTTTCGATTCCATAAAAGCATCGAGCATGCCCACAAGTGCACTTCCTTGTCCGGGGTAGTCTTGTAAGTCGAGCATCTGAAATCCGCCAAAATTAGGTGTACGTAAGCACATCTCAATATCGGCCTTATAGCACTCTTTCGATAGTTGTCCAGATGCCTGATGAAAGGCTTGTGCTAATAGTTTCGCATTGTCGGTGGTGCCCAATATGCTATCGAAACGATGGCTGAACACTTCTAAGTTACTGGCTTTGAGCACTCCAGTATATTTGTCTATCTCAGCAAAATCGGGGAATATTTGGAATTGGCATGTCTCATGACTTACTACAGGTACCGAGCATTTTTTTGTAGCATTAGCGTATGTCTGACGTGTGTTGGGATATGTGCCGTTGATGATACCGCCATCGGCAGCGTCGGCAAATGAAAAGGAGGCACGTACATGGGTGTTGTATTTGCCAGGCTCTTCGCCTCCTATGCGGCATGTTACGAGATACTCCTCACCATCTTGCTGACCAAGCCAACCTAAGTTATTGTTTGAGCCAAATGCATAGAGATGACGTGGGTCGTGTTGCCTAAAGCTATTGGTCCATTCGCGCATTAGTGTAACATCGCCACATAGCTCGTTGCCTAATGCAAACATAACAAACGATGGGTGATTGCCAAATTCATTGAGTATGTGATAACCTTCGTTGAGTAAGAAGTTATTGAGTTGCTCTTTGTCACGCTCTAAACAGCCCCAATAGGGTAGTTCGGGTTGTAAATAGATACCACATATGTCGGCTGCTTCAAAGGCAGCTTCGGGTGGACACCATGAGTGGAAACGATAATGGTTGATGCCATATTCTTGGGCTGTGCGGAATGTGCGCAACCATTCTTCGGTGGTTGTTGGAGCATAGCCTGTGAGTGGAAAAACACAAGCATCGTGTTTTCCTCGCAAATATGTAGGTTGACCGTTGATGGTGAACTGAGTGCCTCGCGTGGCAAACGTGCGCATTCCGAATATGGTACTGAGCATATCGATGCCATAGCTACTTTTCAAACATACACTGAGTGTGTAGGTGTTAGGATTCTCGGCCGACCAATATTTACAATCTTTCATGGGTAGTGTTAGTTCTATGGTATCTGCTCCAGCTCGCAATGTGTGGTCGACCGATAAGGTGTGCAATGTAGCACCATTGGCAGCTAATTCTATTTGCACTTTTTCGGCATGGGGCGAATGAGTTACAATACGCACATCTACTTCGTTGTGGTCGATGTGTGGGTATGTTTGTATACACTCGATGTAGGTGAGTGGTGTTGCTTCAATGCAGAATTTGCCCACAATGCCGTTCCAATTCGTTTGTGTGGCTTCGGTTATGGCATGCGAACCACCTATTTCGGGCAGTATTGATTTATTGCTATTGTCGATACGAATATCGATGTGGTGTAGGCCAGGTTTGAGACCTGTGATGTCGTAGATGTGTGGTGTTTGCAGATGCGAAAACGACCCAATGCTATCACCATCAATCCAAAGTGTCGATGGCTTGGTTCTCTCCATAAATAGTGTAAGGTGTTTATCGAGCATTGCTGTGGGTATCTCAATGTCGGCAGAGTATATTAGCTCCCCCACAAATGAGTGTTTGCGCTGCAACCTACCACTTTCGGCGTAGTTGCTGATAGTGTCTCCTAATAAACTTTCGTCGGTAGTGCCAGGCAGATGCACGGTGCCTATTGATGTGTGCCATGCACCTCCAAGATTGATGCTCTGACGATTGATAACTTGGTTGCTACATGAGAATAGCAACAATGATGTAGCAGCTAAAAATACGGCTGTTGTTGTTTGGTTCATGTTGTGTGTTTGTTGTGTTGTGAATAATACTCTACTAATGATCTCGTAGAGCATTGCGAAAGTAGTGATTTTTTGATAAAATGATAGTCGAACTACAATTCGCTAACTGAATGATATTTCGCTAACTGAAAAAAATGCTTGATAAATAAAACCGAAAGAGTTTTTTTGTTTTCTTTGAAGATGATTTTCACCATTCTATCAAAAACAAAACAACTTACAATTTATTTCTTAACCCAAACACATGAAAAAACATTTATTTCTGACAGCATGGGCTCTTATCGTTTTAGTCGGCTGTCAACAAGAACAGCAAAATCAGCAATGCTGCCAAACCAAAACAAGTCCCGTTCTTAGCATTGAGGGCGGAAAAATTCAAGGTGTCAGTACCGAAATCAAAGATGTATTCGTATTCCGCGGAATACCATACGCAGCACCTCCAATCGGCGATCTTCGTTGGAAGGAACCTCAGCCGGTAATTCCTTGGAACGATGTTAAACTTTGCGACAAATTTGGACATCCGGGTTATCAGGCTGTTCATTATCCGGGCGGATATGCTACAGAGTGGGGTTACGGTGATGAAGCTCCTTACAGCGAAGATTGTCTTTATCTTAATGTTTGGACACCTGCCGCCGGAAAAACTGATGCAAAACTTCCCGTTGCGTTGTGGATTCATGGCGGAGGCTATCGTGAAGGCTGGGGCTCAGAACCCGAATTTGATGCTCAGGCTTGGGCTGAAAAAGGTGTAATATTAGTTTCGATTAACTATCGTCTTGGAGTTTTTGGATTTTTGACACACCCTGAACTTACAGCAGAAAGTCCTCACAAGGTTTCAGGCAATTATGGTATTCTCGATCAAATTGAATCTTTGAAGTGGATTAAGAAAAATATTGCTCAGTTTGGTGGCGATCCCGATAATGTTATGATTTTCGGTCAGAGCGCAGGTGCTGGCAGTGTTAAAACTATTTGTGCATCACCGCTTGCAAAAGGTTTGTTCAACAAGGCTGTGATAATGTCGGGCGGCGGCATGACGGTTGCGTCTCCTAAAGGTGCGGCAGCTGATGCCAATATGCGTAGAATTTTCCCCGTCTTAACGTTTGACGAATCTCAACAGCAAAACAAAGAGATTCTCGATTGGGCAAATATATCTACCCTTGAGGCAATGCGCAAAGCCTCTACCGAGGTAATTTACACCGTTGGAACAATTCACAATCAGGTAACAAAAAAGAATGCTTACATGACTGCAATGCCGATAATTGACGGATATTGCAACACAAAAAGTTTTGACGAGGCAGCTCAAGACGGCTCTCTTGCCGATGTTCCTTATATGATTGGTTACACTCTTGACGACCTTGGCGATATGGCTGAGGGTATTGCAACATTCTGTCTCAACCGTGAAGAAAAAGGTGCAAAGGCTTGGGCTTACGAGTTTGCACGTCCGCTTCCTGACGATGGCAGCCACCCTGAAGATTATCTTAAAGGAGCTTTCCATTCATCGGATCTTTGGTACGTTTTCAAATCGTTGCAACATTGCTGGAGACCGTGGACCAAAGGTGATAAAGACTTATCAGAAAAGATGTTAACCGCATGGACCAACTTTGCTAAATTCGGCAATCCAAACGGTGCTCAAGACGGCGAATGGACTCCTTACACCAAGGATAACGCCAAATTTCAACTCTTTAAACTTGATGAGCAAGACAACGAAAAATCAGAAATGGGCGATCCTATTAAATCCACCATGCCAAGTATGTGGGGCATGGGCGCACCCAAATAGTTACTATTAAATCATTGTCAATAATATCAATCATGAGAATACTATCGTTGTTATCTATAATTATGTGTGTTATGATGTTTGCCACAAGTGCAAATTGTCAGTCGATGCTAAAAACGCACATAGAGACTGGTGATATAGAAGGTGTTGCCGATGGACCATTGGCTGTTTTTAAGGCAATACCATACGCAGCTCCGCCTATAGGCGACCTACGTTGGAAAGAACCTCAACCTCCCAAGCCATGGCAAGGTGTTTATAAGACCGATACATTTGGACCGTGGCCACCGCAACCCGAACGTCCAGGACTTACCAATGCAATGATGAACGAAGATTGTCTTTATCTCGGTATAGCCACACCAGCGAAGACAGTTGATGATAATTTGCCAGTTATGGTATGGATTCATGGAGGCGGATTTAAAACCGAACACTATGGTGGCGACCTATGGAAGCATCTTGCAATGCGTGGTGTTGTAGTGGTAAGTGTAGAATATCGCACAGGAGCATTGGGCTTTATGGCGCATCCTGAATTAACGAAGGAGTCACCAACCGGACATTCGGGTAATTATGGCTTACTTGACCAAATATATGCTCTTAAGTGGGTGCAGCGCAATATTAAGAATTTTGGCGGCGACCCATCGAAGGTAACCATTTTTGGTGAGAGTGCTGGTGCCATTAGTTGTAGCATTCTGTGTGCTTCGCCATTGGCAAAAGGACTTTTTAGAGCAGTGATAAGTCAGAGTGGTGGTTCGTTTGCCCCTTGGGATGATAATTCTCGGTCTATCTTTACAGGTGCATCGCAGAAAGGTGCGGAGCAGCATGGTGTCGAATTCCAAAAGCATCTGAAAAAGAAAAATATAAAGCAGATGCGTCAAGTGTCGGCATTTGACCTCACAGGTGGCAATGTCGGATTTGATGGCTTTTGGCCATGTGTCGACGGATATGTAATCACTGATGATTTGTATCGTCTTTATGAGCGTGGTGAATATAATGATGTGCCAGTAATAGTGATGACCAATAGCGATGAGGGGGCAATGTTTGTATATGGCGAAGTTAAACCTGAGGCTTTGAAGCAACAAGCTAAATATATGTTTGGAGATATGTCTGATGAGGTTTTTAAAGTTTATCCAGCAAACACCAACGATGAAGCGTTCCATGCCAACTGTGATGTGTTCAGAGATATAGCCTTCGCTTGGCCTTCATATACGTGGGCAACGCTTCAAAATAAGACGGGCAAAAACCATGTTTATTCTGCATATTTAGCGCAACCATCGACACGCAGTTTTTCGAGCGACCCACGTCGGCGTGGTGTGTGCCATGCCGACGATATTCTGTATCTCAATGGTGAATTTCTAACTCAGCCCGACAAATATCCGCATGAATCGGCAGTTGCCGAAATAATGCAACAGTATTGGGTTAATTTTGCCACTACGGGGGATCCGAATGGTAAGGGTCTTCCTTATTGGCCAATCTTCGATGAAAGCAAGCCTACCACAATGCAGTTTAGCAATGGTGCATCGCTTATAATGTTGCCCAATGCTGAGCAAATACACTTAATAGATAAAGTCTATAAGGCTATACGTGAGCAAACCGAAGCGAAGAGGAAATAGCAAATAATATGAAAAAGAAAATATGCGTCTGTTACATCAATTGTAATAGGCGCATATTTATATTGGGGGCAAAGCAAACTATTATAGTTCGCTCTCTTTTAGTCGTTCTGCATTTTCGGCCACAATGAGATGATCGATGCAGTCTTGTATATCGCCATCCATAAACGCTGCTAAGTTATAGATGGTGTAGTTGATGCGGTGATCTGTAATACGTCCTTGTGGATAATTGTAGGTGCGTATTTTAGCCGAACGGTCGCCTGTTGAAACCATTGTCTTACGCTTAGCTGCAATGTCGTCGATGTATTTTTGATGTTCCTTATCGTAGATGAAGGTGCGCAAACGGCTCAATGCGCGCTCTTTGTTTTTAGGCTGGTCGCGTGTTTCGGTACATTCGATAAGTATCTCTTCCACAACACCAGTGTTTGGGTTTTTCCAGTTATAACGCAAGCGAACGCCAGATTCTACTTTGTTAACGTTCTGTCCACCAGCACCTGAACTTCGGAATGTATCCCATTTGATTTCACCTTCGTTAATCACAACATCGAATTCTTGTGCTTCAGGCAACACAGCAACTGATGCTGCCGAAGTGTGCACACGACCTTGTGTTTCGGTGGCAGGCACACGTTGTACACGGTGTACACCACTCTCATATTTGAGTGTGCCATATACTTTTTCGCCAGTAACGGTGCAAATTATTTCTTTGTATCCACCAGCAGCTCCCTCTGAGAAACTCGATATTGATATGCTCCAACCCTTAGTTTCGCAATATTTTGAATACATACGGAATAGGTCGCCAGCAAAGATAGCAGCTTCATCGCCACCCGTGCCACCTCGTATTTCGAGCACTGCATTGCGGTCGTCTTGAGGGTCGGCAGGTATGAGTAGCAACTTTATTTCCTCTTCAAGTTCTGGGATGCGTCGTTCGCATTCGTTGGCTTCTTCGCGTGCCATCTCTTTGAGGTCTGGGTCACTTTCGTTAGCCATGATATTCTTGGCCTCTTCAAGTCCGTTGAGCGCATTGATATATTCTTCGCGTTTTTTCAGAATGTCGCCCAAATCTTTGTACTCTTTCGATAACTTGATATAGCGTTTTTGATCAGCTATCACGTTAGGGTCGGTGATGAGTGTCGACACTTCGTCAAATCTCGACATCAGACCTTCGAGTTTTTCGAGTATTGTATTTTCTGCCATAATGAAAGTCGGTTTCAGCCCGCAAAGATACTAAATTATGGCGAATTACGAATTATGAGTGTTGTTGGCATGGAGAATGAATGAAATTTTATGGATTTTATACAAATG
>JBGUYH010000185.1:0-5277 GCA_045118595.1 Bacteroidales bacterium
CGTGGCGACCGCGATACGACTTCCGTTTATGCCTACGACTCGGACAACAACATTGTAGGCAAAGTGAACGTGCTGAGCTACGACAAAGTGACGCGCAAGATTTGCCTTGTGCCTGTGGGTGACACGAAAGCGCCCGATGCAAGCACCGTTAAGCAAGAACTTGACGAGATTTTCGCCAAGTTAATGGCGTTCTTGTTCCACCACCATTGGCATTCGATGTACTTCATGCTATTGAAAAGCAACTTCCTGGCTTCCCTATCGTTCTTCATGGTTCATCATCAGTACCACAAGAAGAAGTTAAGACAATCAACCAATATGGTGGTAAGCTCGAAGCTGCTATCGGTTTACCTGAAGAGCAACTTCGTGAAGCAGCTAAGTCAGCTGTTTGCAAGATCAACATCGACTCTGACTCACGCCTTGCAATGACTGCAGCTATCCGCAAATATATGGCTGAGAACCCATCACACTTCGACCCACGTCAGTATCTCAAACCTGCACATGAGAATATGAAGAAGATGTACATCCACAAGATTGTGAACGTACTCGGTAGCAACGACAAGCTCTAATCAGAGAGTTTTGTTCTGAGCTAACATGCTTAGTTAAGCATTAACACACGATAAGAAAATTGGCCATGCACTGATGAAGTGTGGGGCTTTCTTGTATACTTCCTATTTTTAATATATTTTTTCAAATCATATTACATTCTGTTAAACTAATATAAATCATACTTTTTATAGGGTTACGTTCGATTTGTTAATTACATACTTTTGTAGTCGGATTAAGAAATTTATGACGACAACAATGAAATTTAGAACTCTATTTTTATGCCTTGCAACATTCATAACCACAATGAATGCATTGGCTCAAACAAGAGTAATGACTCTTGACGAAATTTTTTCAATAGCCGACAATAACAACAAAACACTCAAAGCATCGCGCATAGCAATTGACGAAGCCGAACAAAACGTATCGGTTGCTCGGAGTGCTAATTTGCCACAAGTTGACATTTCGCTCTATGGCGGTTATTTAGGCAATATATGGCTTGCTGATAAAGATTATTCAAACGGACATTGGTATTCGACACCTCATTTTCAGACCGACTTTTCAGTTACTGCTACCGAAGTGATATATGCAGGAGGTGCAATAAGTAACAATATAAAAATGTCGACGCTAAAAAAACAACTTGCCGAACTTTCATACAAAAACGATGTACAAAGTGTACATCTGCTTCTTTCGGGTTATTATCTGCAACTATCACAACTATACAATGCAAAAAAAATATATGAAGAAAACATTGAACTAACCACACGGCTTATCAACGATATTAACGAACGATACGAAGCAGGCACTGCACTAAAAAATGATATTACACGATATGAATTGC
The DNA here is from genome assembly GCA_045118595.1 of Bacteroidales bacterium. Classification (GTDB taxonomy): domain Bacteria; phylum Bacteroidota; class Bacteroidia; order Bacteroidales; family Marinilabiliaceae; genus W3P20-009. Next base: position 1,385 of record JBGUYH010000185.1, read on the forward strand.
AACGACAAGAACTACAACTCGGACTGACATCGACCAACAACTCAATCGACATAGTCAACAACCAATTAATAACGGCACTCGACCTTAGCGAAGGCACAATAGTAAAGCCCGACACTGCACTATCTGACATAATAAAAGCACAAATAGAATCGGATTGGCAAACATGGGCAAAAGAATCGCCAATGATACAAATGGCCGAAACGAGTGTAAGCCTTAGTCAGCAAGGTGAAAAATTGGCAAGTAGCGGAATGAAACCATCAGTAGCAATTACGGCAGGTGACAAACTTCAGAGTCCGCTTACATTTGAAATCATACCTGAAAACGTTGAGCATTCGCTCAATGTGTGGTATGTTGGAGTTGGAGTAAAATATTCACTTGGCTCACTTTGGACCGACAAACGCAAATTAAAAGAGGCAAAAATAAGCACGGCCAAAGCACAAGAGAACTTGCGTATTGCACACGACAACATATCTACCAATGTACATGCAGCATACGTAAAATTAGGCGAAGCTTTTAATGTGTACGAAAGTCGTCAAACTGCATTGAAACTTGCCAATGAAAACTATGACGTTATTCATTATCGTTATCTAAACGGAATGGCACTCATAACAGATATGCTCGATGCTTCGAACTCAAAACTAACAGCTCAGCTCCAGCTTACTAATACACAAATAGCAATAGCTTATAACTATTGCATACTCAAAAGTGTAGTTGGTACTCTTTAAAACAAACAATAATAGAAAAAATCACAAAAAATTATAACTATGAGAATAGTAAAAAACGGACGATTAATATTCAACATTATAGTAATTGCAATATTAGTAATTGGAATAATATCAGTATGTTCTAAATTTGTTCACTTAGGCAATATCGAATACACTGACAATGCTCAGATTCGTCAACATGTAACACCAATAAATTCACGAGTACAAGGTTTTGTCAAAGCAGTTTATTTTGATGAATTTTCAAAGATAAAAAAAGGAGATACACTTCTGATAATTGAAGACTCAGAATTTCGGTTGCGATTAGCTCAAGCCGAGGCTGATTATCAGAATGCAACAGTAGGCAAAGTTGCAATGAATACAACCATTTCGACCACTCAGAACAATATGGCCGTTACTGATGCAGGCATCGAGGAAATAAAGATACGCCTTAACAATGCAGAAACAGAACTTAACAGATACAAAAACTTAGTTGCAAAAGGAGCTGCAACACAGCAACAATATGACAGAGTTGAAACAGAATACAATGCGACAAAAGCTCGGTACGAACAACTAACACGCCAACGCAACTCAACCGAACTTGTTAAACAAGAGCAGACACAACGATTGGGACAAAATAACGCTATGATACAAGTGGCCGAGGCAGCACTACATTTGGCACAACTCAATTTATCATATACTATAATTACGGCTCCTTGCGATGGAACAACTGGACGTAAAGATGTGCAAGTCGGTCAGCTTATTCAACCCGGACAAACTATTGTCGACATTGTTGACGAAAGTGATGTGTGGGTTATTGCCAACTATCGAGAGACACAATTACCCAATATTGCAGAAGGTGCGAAAGTAAAGATAACTGTAGATGCCGTTCCGGGAGTAGTTTATCAAGGCGTTGTTAGCACTATTTCAAAAGCTACAGGAGCAGCCTATTCACTAATACCAACCGATAATGCCACTGGTAATTTCGTCAAAGTAGAGCAACGCGTACCAGTGCGCATAAGCCTTACAGATAATGATGCGTCTGACTTAGCTAAGCTAAAAGCTGGATTGAATGTTGAATGCGAAATTCTGTATTAATATAGAAGAGATAAAGAAATGTCAGGAATTCCGATAATGCCTTTCAGCATGCCAATGTTCCGAAAATTTGTGCCTGAATTTATTCGGCCATGGATTTTCGTAATATTTGCAGCATGTTTTCAACTCTCAGGTGGAGTATATATGGGAGCACTCAACGAAATAATTGGTGCTACGTCATATACCCGCGAAGATATATCGATGTGTTTGTATTGCAATTTGGCAGGTATGGCTTGCTATTTTCCGATACTATTCAGAATGAAATTTCGCTTTTCGAACAAGACTCTCCTATTTACTGCTGCAACTATTGGAGCTATATGTCAAATAGCCGGAGCCTACGCACCAAATTTGCCTATTCTATGGGCAGTCTGTTTTGTGGCTGGAATGTGTAAAATTCAAGGCACATTTGAATGTATGAGCAACATACAACTTTGGATGTCGCCAACACGCGATTTTAGGGTTTTCTTCCCTATACTGCACATTTTCATTTTAGGCTCAATGCAAATATCTGATTTTGTTGGTGCATATATTGCCTATGCTTTTGAGTGGCAATATACACACTTCCTGATGGCCGGAATATTTATGTGTGTTGCACTTATTGTCGTTGTATGCACGCAACGTATTCATATATTGCCCAAATTTCCACTTTTCGGCATCGATTGGGTGGGCTCACTAATGTGGGCAGCATTGCTTTTTGAACTGACATACATATTCAATTATGGCGAACAACTCGACTGGTGGAATAGCTCAACAATAAGAAATTTTACATACTCAACCATAGCCACGGCTTTACTTGTTCTACTACGCACACTCAGTGTTCGTCACCCATGGATCGACCCTTGGGTGTTTACTTTCAAAAAAGCTCGCATACTATTTATCTTCACAGCTATTGCCGAACTTTTTTTAGCCACTGAATATGTTTGCGAAGAGGTATTTATGGAGAATGCATTGGGATATAGCACCATGGCAAATGCAACACTCGATTTGTTTATGTTTTTAGGTTGCATAGCTGGTTGCATATTTTCGCTTATATGGCTAAAAATGTTTGACCGAAACAAATTCAGACTCATAACTATCGGATTTATTGCGCTTTGCACATACCTCGTCATGTATTATAACTTGCTCTATGTTAATATAAATATCGAAAAATTGTACTTACCTATAGCAATTCGAGGTTTTGCTTATGCTGTTATCAGTATAACATGTATGCTCATACTCGAACTTTCGATGCCATTTCCTATATTTTTCCAATCACTCTCCGTTTTCAATATGCTCCACATGGTAATTGGTGGCGTTTTAGGTACTGCACTCTACACACAAATGCTCAAATATTATATTGTCGACAATATTGCTCGATATGGCAACAAATTTGACCATGTAATGATGGGTAAACTCGATATAAACTTCGGCAACATTATCGAACAATACATAATTGATGCACAAGTAATTAGCATCAAACAAATTTATGGTTGGGTGGCTTATGGATGTATATTTTTTACAATATTACTATGCCTATATAAGATGCCTACCGTACAGAGAGGAATAGCAAAAATGCTTAATTGGAGAACAATAGGAAAAACCATGCGCATTGCTCACGATAACGAATAGAACATATAATTTCATATCGAAGAAAAGAGAGCTTGTTCAACAAAGTCGGACAAGCTCTCATTTTTTATTAAAAACTTAAGTCTTAAGTTTTCAAGGAATGTTAAATGATATGGTAATGAGAAATAGTATATTTGTACTCTCTATTACGGAGAAACCAATAAATTAAAATTGAAAATTGTCCTCTTGAGTGCAACGAAGGAACTCATATGTTCTCCACGTTGAAATAAAAAGTCAAATACTTTGCCCCGCCTCGCCAACATACTCCTCTTCCTCCTCCTGAGCATCACCGTTTTTGCTCAGCGAGCCCCAATCACTGTCACTGCCATACTTACGCCGCCATACACGACGTCGCTATCGGAGATGGCGGAGAGCGGTAGCACACGCCTGATGGTGAACCTGTTGGTCAACGACGTCAATATTAGCGAGTTGCCCGTCAAGTTGCACCTCAAGATGGAGAGCGCGGGCATCACCATCGAGAGCATACCTACG
>JBGUYH010000186.1:0-3060 GCA_045118595.1 Bacteroidales bacterium
GCCAACACTTTCAAGCTCACCTATTTGTCGCATCATTTTCTGCAAACGTCCCTTCGATTCATTCGACAATCGTCCCTCACTTACTCGTCGCAAATATTTACCAATCTCAATCTCCATATTGTCAGTAATGTTCTCATACTTTTCTATGCGTAAAAATAATTTTGAGAACTCATCTTCGTTATTTGTCTCGAGTAGTTTACCAATAAAACCGAACATACGTTGGCATCGTTCGGCAAAATTATTAATCTCTTTCTGTGCTTCGAGCAACGACAACTCAGCAGTTGACAACAAACCAGCAGAGATAAATTTGAGTCGGAACTCTTCTTCTTGTTCTTTCTGTGGTAGGAGTTTGCAAACTAAAGCCTCTATTTGTGGCACAAACCAGATGAGTAACAGAGTATTGAGAACATTGAATGCCGTATGGAAAGCCGATAGTTTGTAAAGGTCGTTATGTGCACCTCCAATGACATCAGTAACAATCCAACTAACTATATTACAAGCTGGATAGAACACAATCAGAACAGCAATTACACCAAACACATTAAAAAACATGTGAGCCAAGGCAGCTCTACGTGCTTGTGTATTAGCGGTAAGCGATGCCATGAACGCTGTGATTGTTGTTCCTATGTTTTGTCCCATAGCTAATGCTGCTGCCTGTTCAAAACCGAAACCAGGAATGTGCATATCGAATAACATAAGTGTTATTGCCATTGTTGCTGCACTAGCTTGAACAATCATTGTAACCACAGCACCAACAAAGACAAATAATATTATGGTTCCGAAGCTATCGCATGGCACTGTTGATAGCATTTCTGCAACATACTTTCCTATATTTAGGTTCACTGCTGCAGTTTGTAAGAAACTCAGACCCATGAAAAGGAATGAGAAACCAAAAATGAATTCGCCAAAATATTTGCGTTGTGGTTTACTAGAAAAGATAAGCGGCATCCCGATAGCCAACAAAGGCAGAGATACCGCTGCTATATCAACTTTAAAGCCAATGGCTGAAATTATCCATGCTGTAACAGTTGTGCCTATGTTAGCACCCATTATAACGCCAATTGACTGCATTAGCGTCATCAATCCGGCATTAACAAAACTAACAACCATAACTGTTGTTGCACTCGACGACTGTATCAGAGCTGTTATCAGAATGCCCGTTAGCACTCCCATAACTCTATTTTTCGTCATTGCTGCTAAAATAGAACGAAGACCATTTCCGGCAAATTTTTCAAGACCTTCACTCATTACCTTCATTCCGTATAGGAAAAAGGCTAACGAACCTATTAGGCTCAGAACATTCACAAGAGTATCCATAGAAAATCGGATGCTGTTTGATTAGTAATACATTGCAAAGATAATATTTTAGAAGTGTACAGCAAAACATGTTCAATGAACCGAGTGTTTTTAAATGTCAGACACATCTTTAGTCATATCTTCACTATCTGTTATGGCATTATATATAGCTTCATGTATCTTACTTCGTATCGAATTTTGTGTTAGCTTATTATTATATGCATTAGGACATATACGATTAGATAAGAATATGTATATAAGTTCATATTTAGGGTCAATCCACACATAAGTGCCACTAAAGCCACTATGTCCGTACGACTCTTGTGAAGCCATCTCAGTAACTGGTCCACCACCTGATCGTTCTGGCTTATCAAAACCATAAGCACGTCTGCTAGTTGCGCAATGCCTACTTGTAAACATATCTATTGTTTTCGCCGATATTATCTGCACGCCACCATACGAACCTCTATTCAGATACATCTGCGCTATCTTAGCCACTTCGTTGGCAGTACCAAACAAGCCAGCATTACCAGCTACTCCACCTAAAAGAGATGCAGTTGGGTCGTGCACAGTACCATGTATTTGCTGATGACGGAAATATCTATCGTCTTCGGTAGGGACAATCTGAGCTATGTTATACTTTTCCAATGGTCGATAAAGTAGTCGGCGAATACCCATCGGACGAGCTATCTGCGAATTGAACAATACGTTGATAGGTTTACCTTGTATGCGTTCTGCGACTTGCTGCAAGTAGATGAAATTCAAGTCGCTATATCTGTAACTTTTCTTCTGCAATTTAACATTATCGATGTATGATAATATTGCCATGCACATACTATCTGTTTCGAATAGCTTGTCGGTTACTTGTATTGGATACTTTTTTGATTTTTTTGCAGCAAAAATACCATTTCTAACTTTAGCTTTAGCATTAATATAGAGGTTGGCCTCTATCTGCGTGGTGTAACCAGTTTTACGTTTTCTGCTATATAGCGGTGGCTCAAATGATGTTGAATCGACACAAAGAAGATAGTGTGGGATTCCTGCAGGCAACCCTGAGCGATGCATTAGCAACTCCCCCATTGTAATGGTTTGCTTATCAACACCGAGTTCAGGTCTGAACCTACCAAGTTCCATCTTATCGTTCAACTTTTTATTGTCGAACAAACGCATCACTATAGGCAATGTGCCAATTATTTTCGACACCGATGCGAGGTCGTAAAGATAACGTTCTGTTATGTCATGACCATTTTTGTATGTAGTAGTACCATATCCTTTGTTCCACACAACAACCCCTTGTCTGATGGCCATAACATAGCAACCTGGTGTTGTTTCATCATCAATCATCTCTGTGGCAATGGTATCAATAGAAGCCAACAACTCGGAACTCATCGAAACACTTTCTGGCAATCCGTAACCAAGTCGTGTTTTAGTTTGCGATGTAGATACTAATCGTCCATTGTCGAGCGATAACCATTCGGTGTGGTTGCCAACTTCCATGCCTCCAAATAACGCTTGGGTAAGTATATCGAATGGATGCTGACATTTGCACAGCGGAGCATACACAGCAGTAATGCATTGCAAGTTAAGACTAGAAAGCTCGGCTGCATCGCCACTATAGAGTAATACAAACATTAGCCCTGTCTTGCGTTGCACTGCAGCTCCGTATTGCCCTATTCCATTTATTGCAGTTGTTACATCGGCTGGTGTCGATGCAACAATAACAAAATGCGTAGGCAGACGTTTGTTGCCCAAAACAGAAGGATG
>JBGUYH010000187.1:0-5362 GCA_045118595.1 Bacteroidales bacterium
CAACGCCATCGACTGGTTCTTACCCGCATTAGGAGATATTTGACCATTGTTGGCAGCTGCATCTAATATGCGGTGATCTGATGTATTAGATGCTTTTTGTATTTGCGATTCAGAACGTTTACGCAGCAAAAATGTGTACACATCATTATTGAGTGAGTAGCTTCGCTCTACACCTAAAAGTTTACGCTCTGTTTCTGGCATCGTAGACAATTCGCTCTCCACAGCACGTATTTTCGAACGCAAATCGTCAATATCTCTTTTTACTCGTTCTTTATGATTTTCAATACTTTGCAATAAAGTATTACGTGCTATTTGCAATTTAGCATTCACTGTACGAGCAGCTGGATTACTATTTTTACCATATGTATCTTGACATGCCTGACGTTCGGCATTGAGAGTCATAATCTGTCCGAGTTGCTCTGCTATAGCTGCACTTGCGTTGGTTTTAAAAACAGCTGGAGCAATAACACCATTGAGAACAGAATCATTAGCGAAATATGATGATAAATAATCGTAATACGTTCCTAGTAATTGTTGCTCTTGTATTTCCTCCTCATATACCCTTATTTCTCTAAACTTAGCTTCACCTTTCGAACTTAAGGTCTGCTGCAATCCATGGGCTACTTTGAATGCACTTAACTTTGTACCTATTTCATCGAGCGTATCAGATATTGATACTAATTGATCTTCAATAAACTTTATGGTATTTTCGGCAATCAAATTCTTTTGTGCCAAATTGTCATATATAAATGTTTCGACTAATGTATTCAAGAAATCATTATTTCGAGAAATATTAGTTCCATTAACTGACAATTCAACAACTGATGAGTTTGTTTTATCATCGCGATGCACAGACAATGTGCTACGAAAACGACCTATTACATTATCAGGATCCTCAAATTTGAAGTAATAGCCATCATCAAATTTTGAATTTCTCGAAATAGAGAAAGCACACCATGGGGTTATTATTGGATCGCCATAACGACACTTTAAATTAATATTCAAATTCGACATTGAACCTTCATATTCGCGTGTCTTATAATTAAATAGTCCAGCCTTATCAGCCTTAACCTCCATACGGAATGTTTGGTCATCTATTTCTGTTATAAATATTGGCACATCAATAGGTTGCACATGAGTTGAATCCATTACAACACTAAATGCCTTAAAATGATATTGTTCTGCAAGTTTTATGCGTCCTTGATGGTAAAAAGAGATATAAATACCCATATTTTCTACCACCTTACTAATCAAACTATATGACTGAAGTACAGCAATTTGATTATCGATATTACGCATACCAGGATCTACCATAAAACCATCAATCATACTATTTTGCGACACGAATGACGATTGTCCTTGTCCCATATCATCGAGTATGACAGATATGGTTGAACTATACACTGGTATCTTATATCTGAGGTACACTCGTACAGATACCATTGCAACAATTATAGAAATAAGGAATAACCACCATAATTTTAAAATATCGGTGAATAACTTCCTAAAATCGATATTGAGAAACTGCTCTTCGTCTGAATTTTGCGGATCGTATTGTGGATACTGATTTTCCATAAAATGTGATGTCTACTTATGTCTATTTGAGATTAAGAACCAACAAATACAATGTTACAAGTGATGTAACAAGTGTTGTTGAGAATACTTCACCAAAACCAAACATCTTAACACGCAACGGACGCACATAAATAACATCGTTGGGATAGATGTAGTAAAAATCAGAATTTATAATATTATCGTCGGTTACATCAACGATATACATATGCACACGTCCAACGCCATCTTTGCGCAATAGCTTAACTTCTTTACGTTTAGCATACGAGGTAAAACCGCCTGCCATAGCTATTGCATCATATATTGTTATCTGATCACGAGACATTGTTTTCACACCTTGGCCATTAACTTCGCCCAAAATAGTAAACGAATTAGTTGCCAAACGTACTGTAACAGTAAACTCATTAAGATACTCTGATATGGCAGCCGATATTCGTTGTTTTGCTTGCTCTATATTACAATTGCGCAAATTTATCTTACCCGTTATTGGGAAGTCAACATTCATGCTATCATCAACCAAATAATAGTAAAAATCTTTATTTGCCATATTACTTGAACCGCCAGAACCTAAGTTGAATGCAGGATTGAAAAATGATGACAACTTAGCATCTGGAGAGGTTATTGTTATATAGAGATAATCGTTGGTTTGTATTTTATAGCGACTCGTTATGGTATCGAGGGCTTCAAAAATCGTTTCACCTTTATCTTTGTTTTGCATCAATACAATATGCGATTGTGGTATGCACGATACAAGCGACGCTGCCACAACAACAAGCGACAACGCATAAAGCCACAAACGCCTTATAATCCTAACATTAGCAAAATTCATTGCAGTAGATTTGAAAATTATGATTTTTATCGCTGCAAATATACGAAAGAATATCGAAACATTGTTAACAACCTATACTACGAACTTAGTCAATTGGCTCTTGAGGAATGTCGAAACAGACGCCAGACGTGGGAACGTATTCTGGTATTTCTTTAATGTATCCAAGACTCATCAAAACTGTACCAACTATATGATATAACAACTCAACTACGTAGGGCATTCCATCTAGATCATCGCCCAAATTAGCAGCTGCATTACTACGACGACGCACCTGACGTATTTGACGCAATACATCCATATTGCTAAGTTCTAGGGTTAGTGCTTCAGTATCGAGCATTGCCGATAAGGATGTTGTGTCAGGACATTTGATATTGAGTTGTTGCATAGCTATGCGACATATTTCTTCGAGAGTTTGCTTACACCACTCTGCTGCTCGACGTGGTTCTGATACTTGATATTCTTCTGCTTGCACCGCAGCTTCGTGCAATTTATTCATGCCCTTTATGGCTGATACGTAATCAAAATTCGACATAACAATGTTATTTTTTTCATAAATTAATGGTGCTAATATAATCAAATTTCTAATAAATAATTGCACAAACAAAAAAGAGCTACCAACATCACTGCGGTAGCTCCGAAACCTCTATTTTGCATGCATGTAACACATGCAATTATTCTGCTATTTCAATATTATCAATAGCTATATAAACTGGTGTATTTATACCATAATCGCCTGTATCGGTGCTTTCAAATGCTATTTCTACTTTTGCTACATTGCCCAATTTGCTAAGATCTATCTTACTCCACTGAGTAAATGCCACGTTATTATCGATATTAACAGCATCGAATTCAACAGTACGTTGCTCACCATTAGCTGCAGTTCCTTTTACAATAACACGATAGTAGTCGCCTGCCTCAAATTTTTTAGCATAATCATCGCCATTCTTTATGCTCAGATATGTGTATGTTGTTAGTGCAAATTGTGCTGATTTAGGTGCAAATTCTGCCATATCTGTGCGACTGAAGACTGGATATACTGGTGTAGAATTCCAATTTTCATCATATTCAGCTCCTACAAATGCCACTGCAAAATTTTTCGAACCATTGGCACCACAACCTGCATATACACTATACTGATTACTCCAACCTGCTATTGTATCATTAGTATGGTTGCTAATAGCATAACCATACCACGAGCCATACTCTTTATTGTAAACATTGGTGAATACATAATTACCCTCTGTATAATCTGCATTGTTGATGTAACCTATGCTACCAAGGTCTGCAGATTCAAAAGTAATAGTAGTAATAGAATCTTCGTCATCAGAGCATGCGGTAAATCCAAGCGCTATGCAGCTAAAAAGCGTTGCAATAATTACTTTTTTATTCATTTTTTTAGATTATTATTTGATTAAATATTAAAGATTTATCTTTCTTTTTTGTCCCAAACTATTAACTTGGATATAAACACCATGTTTGGTTGGCTGACCTATCAACTGCCGGCCATACATATCAAAATAGACAGAATTATTCCAATCAGCAACTTGTGTAGATTGAGTTATGTTGGTTTGCATTTCAATCTCAGCATCAGGATGAAGATCGTGAGCGCCACACACCTCAGTTGATGTTTCACCAAGCCAACCTGCCATTTGATTCATGGCACTATAAACTTTTACAAAATCTATATAGTTAAGCGAGATCGATTTACGGCTTATAGGTTCAACGGCATTGCTAATGTCAAAACTGCAACCATCTACAGATGTATTAGGCTGATTATCAGCATAACCATAACTAAAAGCGTTGAGTACATAATTAGAACCATTCATTGTTATATTACTGGGTAATAATGTACCTGTAAATGTTAGTTCATCGGTGAGCCAAAGAGGAAAATACTCTTGTTTATGAAAATTATTACGCTCGACAGTACCTTCACCGCCCTGATTATCTGTCCATGGTACATTGTTTAGCGCATCGTATTTATATGTTATTTGGTAGCCATATACTATATCAGATGCGCACTCTACGTCGGCACTGCCTGATAATTCATACCAAACATCATCGGGCAAACCATTGCCATTGCTATCTTGACTAACCATTACAATACCTGGTTCGGCACTACCTGCGAAAGCATTGCCCTTGATGTAAAAATCGTTAGAACCTACGACATTGGCAATCTTATGATCGAAGCCAAATATGACATAACCACCATATGCACCAAGGGTTATCATACCACCTGCATTATTAGCTATTAAATCGGTACATTTCTTTGCCATCGAAGTAGCATCATCGCCTGTCTCATATTTTGGCATTGTATTAACAAATTGTCCTGGGGCTGGACAATATTCGAAAACAGTGTTGATATAGGCGCTCTGCCCCATTGCACATTGCCACTGTGCAAAAATAATACTCACTAAAAGTAATTTTCTTTTCATGTAAACTTATAATTAATTCATTCATACAAAAAGGCTATATCACTGGGTATATCACCAGTGGTAACCGACCACTTTAATTCGCCCTTATTGCTAAAACAACAGAGGCTACCAGGCGAAACATAATCTTTGGCATCGGTTAGTAATATTTCACCTGTGCGCTGATTGATTTTTATGCCATAAGGCATAGTTATCGTCTTATCTGTATTATCGGTTATAAAATTATTAGTCAATAATTTATGCTTAACGACATCAACAATGGCATAGGATATTATATTATCATATGTTTCATAACTAAACTCTGCGCCATAAACGTAAAGTGAATCCCCATAAATATCGAATCCACTAACAGCTACATCAATAGTATCAGTAACTTGCTCGGTAGCCAAGTCGATACAATAAAGTCGCGATGGTTGATTAAGATAATCACCTCGATTACTAACCCAAAGTTGATTATGATTATCGGTTTTGAGACGATGTAGGTTGCATGCGACTTCAATGCGTTTCAACTCTTGAAAAGAGTTAATATCGA
>JBGUYH010000188.1:0-8054 GCA_045118595.1 Bacteroidales bacterium
GGTCGCCCATATCATACCGACCCTCTCATTCAGCATAAAGTGTCGGAGATGATAGCTAAGTTGGGTGTTGATGTGCTTACTGAAGAGATAGCACGCAACATGAACATCGATGAGCAAGAGACATTCATATTGAAGCAGTGGACATTTGTGAACCGCATACTTAATTCGGCACAGTGGACAGCTCGCCAAAACAACTTAGTGCATTATGTTGAAACAACATCGTTTGGCTGTGGCCCTGACGCATTTTTTGTAGATGAGGTGCGGTCGATAATGAATCGCCATAACAAATCGTTAACTCTGCTCAAGATTGACGACATAAACAATGTGGGTTCGATGAAGTTGCGTGTGCGTTCGCTCATCGAGAGTCTGAAATTCTCTGATGGTCATGATAGCGAAGTGAAGCCATTCATCAAGCCACGTAAGTTCATGAAAGAGGATAAAGAGATACGCACCATCTTAACTCCATTCTTTACCGAATATATATCGCCACTATTGGGTTCGGCGTTCAAGCCATTTGGTTACAACGTTGTCGGTTTGCCACTTAGCGATGCTGAGTCGAACGACTTAGGTTTGAAATATTCAAACAACGAAGTTTGTTATCCTGCCACACTCATTGTTGGCGACTTTATAAAAGCTCTTCAGAGTGGCAAGTACGACCTCGATCATACGGCTGTTGCAGTTACTCAACTTGGTCAGTGTCGTGCTTCCAATTATCCATCGCTCATTCGCAAAGCTATAGTCGATGCAGGTTTTGAGAAAGTACCAGTGATAGGCATTGGTGGTGTTGACCACTATGAAGATCAACCAGGTTTCAAACTCAACCTCTTCAAAGCTGCGCCAATAGTGCTATATTCAGTCTTTTTTGGCGATTGGCTTTCGATGTTCTATCATGCAATAGCAGTGCGTGAAGTAAATCGAGGTGAAGCACGTAAATTGCGCGATTACTTCTTGGAACGAGGTAAGCCACTGTGTGAGAAAAATGACTACAAAGCATTTCTTGCATTAACACGTGAAGCTGCTGAGGCATTCAATAAGATAGAGATTGTAGACAAGGAATACCCTAAGGCAGGCATCACTGGCGAGATATACCTTAAGTTCAATCCATATAGCCATAAGTATGTACCCGATTGGCTTATGGAGCATGGCGTAGAGGTTATACCATCAACAGTGCATAACTTCTTCTTGCGTTCGTTTGTCAATTTCCACTTCAACAAGAAGCATCATCTTAAGCATTTCAAAGTACCATCGTTTGTAATAAGTATGCTTGAGAGCTACATAGGCAACATAATGCAGAAATTTGAGAAAGAGGCATCGGTGTTCCGTTTCTTCCAACCCGAACTCGATTTGAAAACCATTAGTCAGTATGCCGAAGAGGTTATTAGCTTGTCGGCACAGTTTGGCGAAGGATGGTTGCTACCTGCCGAAGTTATAGCTTTCATGAAGCAAGGATGCAACAATGTGGTTAGTATGCAGCCATTTGGTTGTATTGCCAATCATATTGTAGCACGTGGTATAGAAAAGAAACTCAAGAATATGTATCCGCAACTCAATATGCTCTCGCTCGACTTTGACGGAGGCGTGTCAGAGGCAAATATTGCCAACCGACTATTGTTGTTTGTGGCCAATATGAAATAGAGATAAAAATACCAACTATGAAAAAACACATTGCAACATTGTTAGGCGTCGTTTGTTCGATTGCCAATATGGCTACGGCCGAGGTGAAATTGCCTCACATAATAGGCAACAATATGGTATTGCAGCAGCAAACCAATGTGCGGTTGTGGGGTAAAGGGAAAGGAGTTGTCGAGATAAAAGCATCGTGGGCAACCAATGTGGTAAAGGTGCAGGTGGGCAGCGATGGCAATTGGAGTGCGGAATTGTCAACTCCAGAAGCCTCATTTGTTCCGCAAAGCATTCAACTTACCGATGCCGACAAGCAGACACTGACACTGAGCAATGTGTTGATAGGTGAAGTATGGCTTGCTTCTGGACAAAGCAATATGGAAATGCCACTTAAAGGATTTGCAGGTTGTTGTGTTGAAGGAGGATTGGATGAGGTGCTTAATGCATCGCAAGAAAAAGGTGTGCGTTTCTTTACTGTCCCACTTAAACAAAGTTACCAAATAGAGCAAGATGTAGATGCGCAGTGGACTCTGCCATCAGCGCAAACAGCTCCCGAATATAGTGCTACGGCATGGTTCTATGCAAAAGCTATAAGTCATGCACTTAATGTACCAGTGGGCATCGTGTCGTGTGCTTATGGTGGTACAAAGGTCGAGAGTTGGATGAGCAAAGAATTGCTCGAAAGTTATGGATTATCAACCAAAAAGGAGGATGTTGAGAATACCGAATGGCCATTTCTACGCATCATGTTGCCATATAATGCAATGTTTAGTCCTGTAAGCCATTTCACATACAAAGGTATAATATGGTATCAGGGCGAATCGAATATGGGTGGACATAAGGAGTACGCTCAGCGCCTTACTGATATGGTTAAGCTATGGCGCACCAACATAGGTTTGGGTGATATACCATTTTACTATGTAGAGATAGCCCCTTATGGCGACGAAAGTCAGGGCGGAAAGGCTGCTTTTTTGCGCGAAGCACAGTTCAACGCTCAGAAAATGATACCTAATTCGGGTATGATAAGCACATGCGACCTCGTTTTGCCACAAGAGTATTACAATATACACCCACGCAATAAGAAAACGGTAGGGCAGCGTTTAGCATCGTTGGCACTCAATCGAACATATGGACTGACACAGTTCATTGCAGGTGGTCCGACGTACAAAGATTTAACCATCGAAGGCAATGAGGCATTTGTTGGTTTTGATAATTTGCCAATGGGCATTTGTAGCAATTATATGATTGAAGGTTTTGAAGTGGCAGGTGCCGACAAAGTTTTTTATCCAGCCGACAAAGTGTGGTTGCGATGGCAGACAAATCAAGTGGTTGTTAGTTCGTCAAAAGTAGACAAGCCCGTAGCTGTGCGTTATTGTTTCCGCGATTTCTCGCATGGTACACTCTATGGTGGTTCGTTTATGCCAGCTTTCCCGTTCCGTACTGATAATTGGGAGGAGTAAGATATTATGGCACGGCGCAAGTTCACAAAAGCGTTGTGTTTGCTATTGATTTCTGTTGTAGCTTGTGTGCTACATTATGGTATCAATCATTGCTTCACAACAACTGAAAATGGTGATATTGGGCGCATTCAGCGTGTGTTGTTGGCACATCATGATAAGATGGATGCTGCATTGCAACAAATTGCCGATTCGCTCAGTGCAAATGCTCAGTGCGACACTTTGCGCCTGCTCAACGAAATAGGTCAAGACGGCGATTATAGCCTTTATCTTTTCAATCGTAACCGACTTGCAGCATGGAGCAATGCTCTGCTGCCTATTGTCGATTTGCATCCTTCGCAACTCAATAAGTCGATACTTAAAACTGACAATGGTTGGTATTATGTGCGCAAACATCAAGCTGGGCGCATCGGTATTTATGCGTTGTTCAGAATAAAGAGTAGCTATCCTGTTGATAATGACTATCTGAAAGATGAGCTCAACTCATCGTTTGGAATCGATGGTAGATGTGTGCTAACCATGGAGAAACAGTCCACCAACGATGCAATATTGGCACCCGATGGAACATATTTGTTTTCCGTTAGTAGTGAAAATAGTCATACATTGACATCGTGGCAAATAGCTGTTGATGCTGTGTTATTGGCACTTTGGCTCATCTTCGTATTTTTAGCCGTTGGAACATTTACCATAGCCGTCAGAGAGATGGGGATAAGCAATCGTGCATTGTTACTATTGGCTCTGATGTTAGTAGGTATCTATGTATGGGCTCTCAACATAGAATTGCCAAATCAGATGTCGCAATGGTTTTTGTTCTCACCACAAGTGTTTGCCTACGATTGGTGGGCTCCTTCGTTATTTTTCTTGTTGCTTTTCACACTGATGGCTTTTACATGGAGCTATTTCATGTATCGCCTATTCAACTTTGATAAAATTAGTCATTGGAGTGTTGCACGTAGTCATATGGGCATTGTTTCACTGGGGCTTATTGTATTGCTCTATGTTGTATTCTTCGCTGTCAATGTGGCTATTAATATCATGGTTTATAACTCAACCGACCTTGCTATATACGTAGGCGACCTCGATATATCGGGTGCTACGATAGTGAAGTTGATAATATTGAGTTTGCTCGCCTTGTCGTTTATGCTTGTGCTTGAAAGAGTCTATGCTGAGATAACAAATAGGTTGTCGGTAATGCGATATGTCTCTGTGATACTGCTTTTTGTAGTCGTTTTTGTTATTCCCATGGCAGCATTGTTGCCATGGTTCGAGATGACATTCTACATCGGATTTTTGGCAGTTAACCCAATCTATTTTCAGTTCAAACGCCAACTTGTGGCAGAGAGCATAATGGGCGAGCGCAATGTAGGTATGCGTTTTAGTGTGTTTGTGTGGTTCATGTTTATGGTGGCATTCTTCGTATGTCAGCGTCTAACATCACTCAATACATCTAAGGAACGCGAAAATCGAGATTTGCTCATCAACAACCTATCGTTCAGTCTGGTACGCGAAGATGACCCTGTGGCCGAAACATTGCTAAGCAGCATGGAGCACAACATAGCAGCCGATACGTTACTTCATAAACTATTTGGTCGTAATAGTTCAGGAGTAAACCTGTATAGCTATATGCGCGAACGCTATTTCGATGGATATTTTACTCGCTACGATATGCAAGTAATTCCATGTATAGGACCAGAGAGTTATGTGCAGATGAGCGCCACGGGTGAAGAGTATAACTGCTACAACTATTTTGAAGAACTAACCACAACGTTCGGACAGCGCATAGCTCCCAAGAGTAAATTCTATCGTCTTAACGATAACGATGGTAGTCCGAGCTATTTTGGTATGTTTAGTTTTTACAATAGGCAAGCCGATATTTGGTATAGAATACATATTGAGATAAACCAAAAGCAGCAAATGATTGAAACAGGTTATCCTGAGTTGTTAACAAACAATAGAGACCGCATCAACACACGAATGCTCAAAGGTTACTCGTATGCAAAATATTTTGGTCGGACACTGCAAACTGCCAATGGTCAATATAGCTATCCGCGTTTCGATGATTGGATAGGCGATATGAATGGCGGTGATAATAAAAACATCAGAACAAGCGACTATTCACATAGCGTGTTGGCAGCCACCGACAATCAGACCATAGTGCTTAGTTACCCCAGTATGACGCTACGACAGTACATGGCCGATTATTCATACATCTTTTTAAGCATGTTCATCATCTCGGCGTTGGTGTTATTTATTGTAGGACGCAATCACGGTTTGCTCTACTCTAACATGTCAATACATGAGCGCATACAAGCTACGTTTGTACTTTTTGTTATGGTGTTGCTCATTGTTATCTGTTTCTTGTCGGCATGGGAATCGATGCAAAACTTTGAACATCAGAGTTTGCGACGAATGAACAATACATTGTTGACAGTGAAGAATACCGTAATACAAGCCATTGATGAACTACTTCCCGAACCACTTACACCATTCGATGCCGACAATATATTACACCGAGCCACACAAACAATGGCTGTCGATGCTCATATCTATTCGGCTGAGGGGTATCTGATAGGTACATCGAGACGTGAATTGTTCGACAACGGAATAACATCGCCACTCATCAACAGCCAAGCATTGCAAATGTTGAGAGTAGGTAACGATGTGTTTATGAAAGAGAACATCGGACACTTGGAGTATTTTACCATCTATTCACCAATAACCGACATCGACAACAACACAATAGGCATCATCTCAATGCCTTATTTTAGCGATGTAAATGCTATGCGTACTCAATTGAAGTCGACATTGGTGCCAATAACAACAGCCTATATGGTTGTCATCTTATTGGCAGTACTCTTCTCTTATTTCTTAGCTAAAGGAATAAGCAAACCGCTACAAATAGTATCGCAAAAACTGCGTTTGGTTGAGTTGCAGCATAAAAATGACCATCTATATTATCCGCATTATGATGAAATAGGCTTACTTGTTAGCGAGTATAACCGAATGATTGATGAGTTGGAGCGCAGTGCTGAGAAATTAGCTCAGAGCGAGCGTGAAAATACATGGCGTGAAATGGCAAGGCAGATAGCACATGAGATAAAAAATCCGCTCACACCAATGAAGCTAAGTGTACAATACATGATAAAAGCTTGGGAAAAGATGGATGCTGATAAATTTGACGCTTATATACGCAAAACAGCCGACACCCTTGTGGAGCAGATTGACCACTTAGCATTTGTAGCTTCTGAATTCTCAAACTTAGCCAAGACAACTCAGCAAGGCGAGTTGAGTAAGGTCGATATTATCGACAAACTACGCAATGCCGTTTCGCTATATGACAAGAGTGAAAACGCCACAGTGAGCATCAGCACACAAGTGCGACGCGCTTACGCCATGGTTAATGCAGAACAGATAATGTCGGTATTCAATAATCTGATTAAAAACGCACTTCAGAGTGTAGCGCAGGGGCAACAAGCCAAGATACGCACCACAGCAACAGTGGTAGACGACCGTATATTGATAACCGTAACCGACAACGGACGAGGTATAGCTCCTGAAGTGCGCGAGAAAATATTCAAACCCAATTTTACCACTAAGAGCACTGGTATGGGACTTGGTTTGGCCATTGTAAAAACCATTGTCAATAATGTACATGGCGATATATGGTTTGAAACAGAAGAGGAACACGGAACAACGTTTTTTGTAAGTTTGCCTGAGGTGAAGTAATATTATAAACCTCTCTTATTGTCAGTATGTTCAATTGTTGTAATTGACAACCCCGAAATACGTTTTGTCACTCATCATTATGAGTGAGTAATTCGTAATTAATTCTTATCTTTGCGTGCATAAATCTTAAGCCCTTATAGAACTAAGATGCAGCAAAAAATCATCATTCTCGATTTCGGCTCGCAAACAACACAGCTCATAGGTAGGCGTGTACGCGAGTTGGATACATTCTGTGAAATTCTTCCTTACAACAAGTTTCCTAACAACGACCCCGATGTTATTGGTGTCATTTTGAGCGGTTCGCCTTATTCGGTGCATGACCCCGAGGCATTCAAAGTTGATTTGAGCCAATTCGTTGGTAAAGTGCCTGTTCTCGGAATATGCTATGGCGCACAGTTTATCTCATATGCCAATGGCGGTAAGGTAGAAAAAGCCGATTCGCGCGAGTACGGACGTGCAAATCTCACGCAGTTCGATGGCAACAACAAACTCTTTGCAGGCTTCAGTCCTAACTCGCAAGTGTGGATGAGCCATGGCGACACAATCACTGCCATACCAGAAGGTTTTGAGTGCATAGCCTCAACAGCAAATGTAAAGTATGCAGCCTATGCTAGTGTTAAGCAACCAGTGTGGGCTGTGCAGTTCCATCCCGAAGTGTATCACTCGGTGCAAGGCACACAGCTATTGCGCAATTTCGTGGTCGATATATGTGGCTCGAAACAAGAGTGGAGTGCAGCCTCGTTTGTTGATACTACAGTAGCCGAATTACGTCAGCAACTTGGCAACGACAGAGTTATACTCGGCTTGTCGGGTGGTGTCGATTCAAGTGTGTGCGCTACATTGCTCAATAAAGCTATTGGCGACCGCCTTACTTGTATTTTTGTCGATCATGGTATGCTGCGCAAAAACGAGTTCAGCAAAGTGATGGAGATGTACAACGGACTTGGACTCAACGTTATTGGTGTTGATGCTTCAGACCGATTCTTCAAAGACCTTGAAGGTGTGACCGATCCTGAGCAGAAACGCAAAATTATTGGTCGCGATTTTGTCGAAGTGTTCAATGCCGAGGCACGTAAGATAACCGATGCTAAATGGCTCGCACAAGGTACAATTTACCCAGATCGTATCGAGAGTTTGAACATAACAGGTAAGGTGATTAAGAGTCATCATAATGTAGGCGGATTACCAGAAGAGATGCATCTGTCGCTTTGTGAACCACTCAAATGGCTTTTCAAAGATGAAGTGCGC
>JBGUYH010000189.1:0-4478 GCA_045118595.1 Bacteroidales bacterium
AGAGGCTTTTGTTGTATTGTTCGAGAACCACCTGTCGCGAGATGCGGTTGCCACAAGCGTCGTAGCCGTATTCGATGGATTGGGCGGGGGAGGTGATGGAGATAACGATAGTAATAATAAGAAGAACAATGATTTTCATTTTGTTTTATAGTTTTTTCTGCAAAAATATGTAAAAATGTGACAAGAACAAATGAAATACTACTATAATCAAAAAGCCCGCCCAAACCTTTTTGGACAGGCTTCTTGTTTCTGTTTGTTTATTGAGACTTGTATGGGGTATATAAAACGGACGAGGTGAAGTTCTGAATAGAACTTCACCTCATTCGTTCGGATTTTGTCAACTGATGGAATTTTTTATAACACTTGGGAAAAAGACAACTGACAGTTATTTACTCTAAAACTCAAACTTTATTTCTCTTAATATATGTTCTCGACTCCGCTTCGCTTCTCAGTTGCGGTGTTCGTTATTATTGTAGATTACTTTCTTAGAAATGACATCACCCTTCGTATCTAACTTATTGTCCCAACGGTAAGTTGTTTCACTAAGCATATTACCATTTTGGTCAAAGACAATATCACACAGCAAGTCGTCATCAGTGCTCAAATCATCGCCAATGACTGTAGCTGTTTTTTCGTTGGCAGGAAACATGTAGTTTAGAACTACTGTTCCACATATTAGCGCTATGGCTAAAGCGAATGATAATGCTATATTTTTCATGGTCGAGAGGTTTTAAGTCTTTCTTTCTTAATTCTCACGTAACAAAGGTAAAAACATATAATGGGGCAATAGTATCTTTTTTTAAAGTTTTGACGAATGGTGCAATATTTTTGACGAACGACAATAAAATAGTCTGTTTAGTTGACGAATGAAGAATTTTCTGTTGACGAATGACTCCCTATGATAAAGAAGAGTAATGATGCAATGCTTTGCATCATTACTCTTTATAATTATAGTATGTGTTTGTCTTATAAATTATAATAGGTACGACAATTAATATGGATGATGGGTAATTATATTGTACAGAGGTGATAATAGGCTATCGACTATTATGTTGATGTTGCAGATGAATGTAAAAAAAAGATTGTTGCAGCACAGCAACAATCCTTTTATAATAATTTGATTTGAAGTCGATATGGTGTATTTTAATATGCCGACTTAAACTGCGATAGGAAGCGAACATCATTTTCGAAGAAAAGACGAATGTCTTTTACTTGATAGCGTAGCATGGCAATACGTTCAACGCCCATACCGAATGCAAATCCGCTATATTCTTTGCTGTCGATGCCGTTGGCTTCAAGCACAGCAGGGTCAACCATGCCGCAACCCAATATTTCGAGCCAACCTGTTCCCTTGCATACACCGCAACCTTTACCACCACACAATGAGCAGCTAACGTCCATTTCAGCCGATGGTTCGGTGAATGGGAAATACGATGGACGCAAACGTATTTGGGTGTCAGGACCAAACATCTCTTTTGCGAAATAGAGAAGTGTTTGTTTGAGATCGGCAAATGATACGTTTTTGGCTACATAGAGTCCCTCTACCTGATGGAATATGCAGTGTGCACGTGCTGAGATGGCTTCGTTGCGGAATACTCGACCAGGGAATACGGCACGGATAGGTGGTTTTTGCTTTTCCATCACTCTGACCTGAACGCTCGAAGTGTGTGTACGCAGTAGTATGTCAGGGTTGGTGTTGATGAAGAATGTATCTTGCATATCGCGAGCTGGGTGTTCGAGTGGGAAGTTGAGGGCTGTAAACACGTGCCAATCGTCTTCTACTTCTGGGCCTTCAGCTACTGTAAATCCTAAACGACCAAATATCTCGATAATATCGTTCTTTACAACTGACAGAGGGTGACGTCCACCACATACATACGATGTGCCAGGCATCGACAAATCGGCAGAAGTGGCATTGCTTTGTTGCTCAGCAAACGATTCTTTGAGTTCGTTGATACGATCGGTAGCTAATGTTTTTAGCTCGTTGAGTTTTTTGCCCACTTCGCGCTTCATTTCAGGTGATATCTGCTTAAATTCATCGAATAGGGCAGATATAGAGCCTTTCTTGCTCAAATACTTTATGCGCAGTGCCTCAGCGTCGGCCGCTGTTTTGGCATGCAAGTTTTTCACTTCGTCGACGAGTGATTGTATTTTGTCTAACATTATGTTTTTGATTTTGCAAAAATTACCATCTGGCTACTATGCGCAGCTTTTCAGTCGGCAAAGGTACTAAAAAAACAGATTACATGAACCTCAGAATGCCTTTCTTGACAAACTCGATGCCAAGCACTGAAACATCATCGAAAACACGGTTGCGTGCAATGTTGTCATCAATCATTTCTGAGAGCTGGTCCATCGCATCTTCTATATGGTCGGTTTTGCAGAGTATTTTCTTTATATCTTCCATCGAGCGGTTGACAGATTCGCCATCGTCAAGTTCAATTAATCCGTCGGTGAATGTTACTAATCGTGCGCCACGATGCATGGTGATACCTCCAACTTCAATAACTGGTATGAAGTCGAGCATTCCGAGTGCTATGCATCCGTCTTGTAATTCTACAATGCCATTGCCGTCTTTGAAGTTGATGATAGGGGCTAAATGACCTGCATTGATGTATTCGAGTCGGCCTGTTATTATGTTGTATCGACCTAAGAATACGGTGATGAATTTGTCGGTCGATGCTGTGCTGTGGCAAATGCGCTGATTGAGTTCACGCACAAGTTTGTCGAGTGGTATGTGCGATGTGAAGAGTGAGCGTAGCATGGCTTGGAAGTTCGACATGAGGAGGGCTGCTCCAATTCCTTTTCCTGATACATCGGCCATGCAGAAGCCTATTGAATATGGCGAAAGGCGTAATACGTCGTAATAGTCGCCACCTACATCGTGGTGTGGGTGGTATATCGACATTATCTTAGTGTGCGACGATGCTTGTAGTTCTTCGTTGGTGGGGATGAGACCTATTTGTATTTGCGAGGCTATTTTAAGCTCATTTTTTAATGCTTGCTCTTTGCTTAATTTCTCTTGTACGCGTTTGTGTTCGATGAATACGACAACGAGATTACTAAGTATTTGTATGAGCTTTTGATTTTTGAATGTAGGGCTCAGTCCTTCGTCATCGTTGCCATCGCCAACGAGTACGTAGCCTGTGAGTTTGAACTTATGAAAGAGTGGAATTACAACGTCTAACCCTTCAAATGCAGGGTTTTCAGTCATAGTTAAACTCTCGATTTTGTTGATGTTGGCAAAGTCGCGTGCTACATCAATCATGTTTAACTGTTCTTGATTCACTCCGCTTGCGAGCAGTAGGTCCCAATGCGCTCTGTTGCGTGTGTAGACGATGATTTTTTCCACACCTAAACCATCACGAAGTAGTGTGTCGAACTCAGACATAAGCTCTTCTGTGCTGTGGTCTTCGTTGATAATTTGCACTACTTCGAGAAGCATATTGAGCTTCTCTTTATAGAGGCGAACTACGTTGTGATCCGATATTGTTGTGTTATCACTCATTCAAAAACAGCGTTATCGAGAGTGTAAAAGTAATTATTTTATATCTATTTCGACAAAAGTATTAATTTTTTTGTTGCAGAATCAGATAGTTTGTGTTGTTGCAAAAAAATAAGGCTTGACAACAATGAAGTTGTCAAGCTTGCTTATTTTTATTGTCAAATATTTACTATTTGATACGCTCTACGTATGATTTGTCGCGAGTGTCGACTTTGATTTTGTCGCCTTGATTAACGAAGAGTGGAACCATGATGGTAGCACCTGTTTCGATAGTAGCAGGCTTGAGTGAGTTTGTCGACGAGGTATCGCCACGTACACCTGGTTCGGTGTAGGTGATTTCGTAAATCATGAATGGAGGTAAATCAACGGTGAGAACGTTTTCTGTTTCTGCGTGAACAACAACCTCAACGTTTTCACCCTCTTTGAGAAGTTCTGGGCTGTTGAGAAGCTTTTCGTCGATAACGATTTGCTCAAATGTCTCGTTATTCATGAATGTGTAACCCATATCGTCTTTGTAGAGATATTGGTATGGACGACGTTCAACGCGTGCTTCATTTACTTTTACACCTGCGTTGAAGGTATTATCGATAACCTTGCCAGTCTGTACGTTTTTGAGTTTTGTTCTAACGAAAGCTGGACCTTTACCAGGTTTTACATGAAGGAATTCCACGATGAAGTAGAGCTGGCCGTTGTGTTCGATACACATGCCGTTTCTGAAATCTGCGGTAGATGCCATATATTTTAAGCCTAAAATGTTTATTGTAAAAAAAATATCGGGCAAAGATAATGCTTTTCGTGTGAAGTACAAAAGAGAGGTGGATAAAAAAGCCAATCTCTCAAAGTGATATGGTCTTTTTTGATGTTTTGATTAATCTCTTTTCCTTTTAATAATTGATAAGAGAATGCTAAACCAGCGAATACACAACTTGCAGATAATCCTTGTTTATAGCCAGGCTTAGGCATTTGCTCTAAT
>JBGUYH010000190.1:0-32888 GCA_045118595.1 Bacteroidales bacterium
TTGTCAACAGTTAACCTATATAAGTCAGGTCTCTATAAAGCTGACGATGTAGTAAACAATTATATCACTGCAGGTGATGTTATTACCGCTATTCAGAATTCAGGTAAGAAATTTAAAACAGATAAAGATAAGGCTGAGTTCGATGAACTTGTTGCAACCACAAAAGATCAAGTAGATCAAATATTTGCACAGAGTGGTGCAGCTGATGTAGAAACACTCAATAATGTATTTGGTCCACAACTTGAAGCAAATAAGGATAATGTTGATTGGCTAAAGAAAGTAAATAAGTTCTTGTCTAAATCGAAAGGTGGTGATGAAAGCGAATTGTTCTTCGCAACATCAGAAAACTTGCACAAGATTGAACCAGCTGCTTCATCAGCACGCGGATTGGCTCGTATGAACATTAAGAAGGGTAATACCGATGATGCTATTTCATACTACAAGCAAGCTATCGAACTTGAAGAAGATAACGTTGATAAGGCTAAGTACTACTATGAACTTGCTACAGTATACTTCTCACAACATAGCTTTGCAGCAGCTAAAGGTGCAGCTTTGAGTGCTGCAGGTTTGCGCGAAGGTTGGGGCGATCCATATATTCTCGTTGGTAAGATATATGCAGCAGGTGCACCAAGCATAGGCTCTGAAGAGTGGGAGAAAAAAGCAGGCTATTGGGCTGCTGTTGATAAGTTCTACAAAGCAAAATCGGTTGATGAAAGTGTAACAGCTGAGGCTAATCAACTTATTGGTCAGTATTCGCAATATTTCCCAAATAAAGAAGACCTCTTTATGCATGGTGTTAATGTTGGCGAAAGCTACACAGTAGGTGGTTTCATTGGCGAATCGACCAAAGTAAGAGCAAAATAAAATCTGATGATAAAAAATTCAGAGAAACAAATAAACATAGCAGCAGGCGACAAATATTTGTCGCTTGCTGTCGTTGTTTTACTTGCATTAGCACAAACATCGTGTATTCATAATACCAATAAAGAACTTCAAACAGTTGAAGCACAGCAAGAAATGGCTTCGTTTGGAGCCAAAGATTTGCACACCATTGTAACCGATTCTGGTTATTATAAGTACGAGTTTGAAACGCCACAATTAGCACAATACGATAATGTAGAAGAACCATATATTGATTTTCCTGTAGGACTGAAATTCAAGATGTATGGCAATAGTGGCACAATTGTAAAAACTCGTATTAGGTGCAACAATGCCAAATACTACAACGAAACAGCGATTTGGGAATTAAATAACGATGTTGAAGCAGTGACTGAGAAAAACGACATACTCAGCACCGAACAACTTTTTTGGGATACGAAAGAACATCGAATATATTCTGAAAAGTTTGTCAAGATAACAACCCAAAATCAGATTATCACAGGCTATGGCTTTGAGAGTGATGAAAAACTATCGAAGTACGAAATTAAACGTCCAGGTGGTGAAATTGAAGTTGATAACGACTAAATAAAAATGATAAGTAGTTGGATTCTGATAGGTGTAATGTTGTTACTTTCAGCGTTCTTTTCTGGTGGAGAAATGGCTTTTCTCGCATCGGATAAGCTCGTTATGGAGATTAACAGAAGGCGATTTCCACGAATGTCGAAAATAACCGACATTTTTATGGCCAATTCTGGAGTTCTCATATCAACCATATTGGTAGGTAACAACGTGGCAATGGTGATATATGGTCTTGCATTTTCTGATATATTCGGACCATTTTTTACACGTCAATTTACAGATAATGCTACAGTACTATTGATTTGCCAAACCATAGTTTCAACCATAATCATAATTGTTACTGCCGAATTTTTGCCCAAGACACTCATACAAATCAACCCATCGGTAATGCTTAATATTTTGGCATTGCCACTTATGTTTTTTTACATTCTATTCTATCCCATTGGCCGTTTTATGCAGATGGCAGCACATTTTTTTATTCGCAAAGTTCTGCATTCAAAGCCAACTACAAACAATGAACCATTGATTCCTGGACGTACCGATCTTGATAAACTACTTAGTAGCCAAACTGAATCGGCTCAAGAATCGGTTTCAGATGTAATACAAGAGGCCAAGTTAATGAAAAACGCACTCGACTTCTCAAAAATAAAGGTGCGCGATTGTTTTGTGCCACGAACTGAAATTGCAGCTATTGATATTGATGCCACTGTTGATGAACTTGATGCAATGTTTATCGAAACAGGCTATTCTAAAATACTTGTCTATCAAGATACTATCGATAATATAGTTGGTTATGTGCATGTTTCTGGTATGTTTATGCGTTACGATAGCATAAAGAAAATGATGACACCTATTGTTGTTGTTCCAGAAACAATGAGTGCCCAGATGCTTTTGAAATTATTCACAGGACAGCATAAGAGTATTGCTTTGGTGGTGGATGAATTTGGTGGTACGGCAGGTATGGTGACTATGGAGGATGTGCTTGAAGAAATTTTTGGCGAAATTGACGACGAACATGATACCATAGAGTACGTGGAGAAGGTTGTTGATGATGGATACATCTTTTCTGGTCGATTGGAGATTGATTATCTGAACGAAAAATATGGTTTGAATCTACCTATATCTGACGATTATGACACACTTGCTGGTTTGGTACTTAGCATTACGCAGTCGATACCAGCACGCGATGAGGTTGTAAAAATCGATGGATTCTCTATACGCATACTTGCAGCTGGTAAAGCTAAGATAGAGAAAGTTAAACTGACAAGGGAGTGATAGCGTGTGGATTTGGCTCACAAAGACATAAAGTATTTGGTTGGTGTAGGTCCGCGGCGTGCCGAAATGCTTGCAACTGATATGCGGATAGCAACATATGATGATATGTTGCAACTCTATCCATATAAGTATGTTGATAGAAGTCATATTTATCCTATTAATGAGTTGAGAGCCGATATGCCATATGTGCAGATTAGAGGTCGCTTCTATTCGCTTAGTACAGTCGAAGGTAAGCAAAAACGCATGGTTGCACAGTTTACCGATGGCACAGGCAGCATTGAAATTGTTTGGTTTAAGGGACTCAACTACATAAAAGAGCAGATAAATTCAACCGATGAATATTTGCTATTTGGGAAACCTACCGTATATGGTCAGCACCTAACAATGTCGCATCCTGAAATGGAAAAGAATGGTGCGGCTACTGAAGCAGGAACATTACAGCCATTCTACAATACGAGTGAAAAGATGAAGCGTTCGGGACTAAACTCGAAGGCTATTCATAAGATAATTCGTAATCTATTTACTGAAGTGGGGATTAATGGAATAGATGAAACATTGCCACAAAGTGTACTATCGTGTTGCAATCTTATGCCACGTGGTGAAGCAATGGCACAAATCCATTTCCCGCAAAACAATCAGAAACTTGAACTTGCTCGTTATCGGATGAAGTTCGAGGAATTGTTTTACATACAGTTATCATTACTCAAAAATAAAAATGTCAACCGAACACGTCAAGCTGGTCTTGTGTTTCATAAGGCAGGTGCCTATCTGAATCAGTTTTACACCGAATGTCTGCCTTTTGAACCCACAAATGCTCAAAAGAGGGTAGTGAAAGAGATGATGGCTGATATGTCATCAGGTAGGCAGATGAATCGTTTACTGCAAGGTGATGTGGGTTCAGGTAAGACACTTGTTGCGCTTATGGTTATGCTTATAGCCATCGGTAATACCGACATTGCTGGTAAGCGTTATCAAGCATGTATAATGGCACCTACCGAAATTTTGGCAACTCAACACTACGAGAATTTGTGTCAGATGCTCGGAACAATGGATGTGAGAGTGGAACTGTTAACAGGGTCGACTCGAAAAAAAACTCGTACCGAGATACTGCAAGGATTAGCCGATGGGCATGTTGATATTGTGGTTGGAACCCACGCTCTGATTGAAGATGCTGTAGTATTTCGCAATTTGGGACTTGCTGTTGTTGATGAACAACATCGTTTTGGTGTAGCACAAAGAGCTCGGTTGTGGGCTAAAGCAGTGTTGCCTCCACACATTCTTGTTATGACAGCTACACCTATACCTCGAACTCTTGCCATGACCGTGTATGGCGACCTAGATGTATCGGTCATCGATGAATTGCCTCCTGGTCGTAAGCCAGTACAGACTGAGCATTATTTTCATAATAGTCGAAATTCGCTCAATAAATTTATTCGTGCTCAACTTCAAGAAGGACGTCAGTGCTACGTTGTTTATCCACTCATCGAAGAGTCGGAGAAAACCGATTTTCGTAATCTGACAGAAGGCTATGAATATATGAAAGATGCTTTTAAGGAGTATAATGTTTGTATGGTTCATGGTCGCTTAACAGCAGAAGAGAAAGAGACGGCAATGCATAAATTTATTAGTGGTGAGGCACAAATAATGGTAGCTACAACTGTAATTGAAGTTGGTGTTAATGTGCCCAATGCATCGGTTATGGTTATAGAAAGTGCCGAGCGTTTTGGTTTGTCGCAGTTGCACCAACTTAGAGGTAGAGTGGGACGTGGTGCAGAGCAAAGCTATTGTATTTTGATGACCGACTATAAATTGAGTCAAGATACTCGCAAACGAATGGAGGTGATGGTAGGTACAACCGATGGTTTTGAAATAGCCGAGGCTGATATGCGTTTGCGTGGTCCAGGTAATATTGAGGGTACGCAGCAGAGTGGTTTGCCATTTACGTTGCACATATCAGATCTTGTAAAAGATGCTCCAATAGTACAATATACTCGTGAAAAGGCGCAAGAATTACTTTCGACCGATCCTTTATTACAGTCGCCACTCAATGCAGTTGCGGTATCGAGGTTGGCCGAACTTGCTACAGAAAATGTTAATTGGAGTAAGATTAGTTGATGGATATATTTCGCACATATATATTGATGTTGATGTTGCAAACTTGTGTGTTAGTACAAGCTCAAGTTACACCATCAACAACCGATGGTGATACCATAGTGGTAGAACGCGAATTGTCGAATGTGAATGTTGTCGGACAAGCATCGGGAGGTGGATTTCAAAATGTAGATGCGACAGCGGCTATCGAAGTCGGTGGTGTGAGTGGCGGTATTGAAGGTGTTTTGAAATCGCAAATGGGCGTTACAAGTAATTCAGAATTGTCATCACAGTATCGAGTGCGAGGTGGTAATTTTGATGAGAATATGGTTTACGTCAACAATTTTGAAATCTATCGTCCATTTTTGATACGTAGTGGAGAGCAAGAAGGACTTAGCTTTGTCAATCCTGATATGGTCGATCGGCTAAATTTTTCATCTGGTGGTTTCGATGTGTCGTATTCCGATAAAATGTCGTCGGTTCTGAACGTTAAATATAAAGTACCGCATAAGTGGTGTGGTAGTGCACGTGTAAGTTTGTTGGGTATGTCGGCACATTTGGAAGGTGCAGTGTCTGAGAGGGAGCAGGGTGGTTTGCACTATTCGCACATAACTGGGTTCCGTTATAAAAAGAATAGTTATATGCTTGGGTCGATGGACACAAAAGGTGAGTATGACCCACGCTTTATCGATGTACAAACGTTGCACACTTGGCGTGTTGGTAATTTGAGTGCGAGCATTTTGGGATACTATGCCTACAATCGTTATCGTTTTGAACCAGAAGATCGAGAAACAACATTTGGCACTCTTTCCGATACAAAGAAATTTACAGTCTATTTTGAAGGTAACGAAGATGATAAATATCACACGGGTATGTTGGCAACTTCGTTAACGTATTATCTAAATGCTAATAATAGTATATCGCTTAATGCATCAATATATCAAAGTAGCGAACAAGAAAACTACGATATACTGGGTGAATATTGGTTGCAACAAGCATCTTCTGATGATAATATAGGAGTAGGAGGTTATTTGGAACATGCCCGAAACGAATTGTTTGGTCAAATACGATCGGTTGCTTTGCGTGGGAAAAGTGCAACAGCTAATAACAATATAAGTTGGGAAGTGAAGTGGCAAGGCGAGAAGTTTAGTGATTATGTTAGTGAGTGGGAATACCGCGATTCGGCAGGTTATATAGCATCGCCTATCGATGGTGTTATTCGTTTTGACCGAAGTATATTTGCCAATAATGAGTTGAATAGCAATCGTCTGACTGCGTATGCTATGAACGATATGAAGTTTTCGGTTGGTACGTCAATGATAGTGCTGAACTATGGTCTACGATTGGCTCATTGGAGTTGTAATAATCAGACATGCGTTAGTCCGCGAGTGTCGGCTACACTGCAAAGAGAAAAATGGGCATACAGAATAAGTGGTGGACTATATGCACAGACTCCGTTTTTTCGTGAGTTGCGTCAACCAGATGGACTACTAAATAAAGACGTAAAAGCACAACGCTCATGGCAAGTGGTGGCTGGTGCCGACTGTTTTTTTAAGGCCGATGGTCGACCTTTTAAATTCACTATTGAAGCATACTATAAAGGTATGTACGATTTGAACCCATATAGTATCGATAATGTTCGCATACGTTACATGGCTATCAATTGTGCGCGAGGGTATGCTGCAGGATTAGATATGAAACTTAATGGTGAGTTGGTTGAAGGAGTTGAGTCGTGGGTATGTTTATCGATAATGAAAACGGCTGAAAATATTGATAACGATGAGCATGGTTGGATACCTCGCCCAACCGATCAGCGAGTTAACTTTTCAATGTTTCTACAAGACTATATGCCAATGAATAAATCGATAGGCGCCAACCTTAATTTTATTGTAGGAAGCGGTTTGCCATTTGGCCAACCTAATAGCGAGCGTTATCGTCAAACAGCTCGTATGCCAGGCTACAAACGAATTGACTTAGGTATGTTTAAAGATTTTGGACGACACCAAGATGGTTCTCATCGATGGCAAAAAGTGCAGTCGGCACGTTTGGGCATCGAAGTGTTCAATTTGTTCGACTTCTCAAACACTATTTCATATTTTTGGGTTAGTGAGACACATGGTGGAATGTATGCAGTGCCCAACTATCTCACATCGCGTCGTTTGAATGTCAAATTCAGTGTAGAGTTTTAAAAACGTTACATAATTGACTCGTTTCGCAAAAAAATGTAAAACCTAAATTTGTAAGTCAGCGATTTACTATGTAAATTTGCGCGCTGATTGAGGGCGGTATAGCCTTTGTCAGTGTTTTTTAACGATAAAATAAAAAAATAGATAAATAAAAATGGCAGCATTACAAGCACTCCGTAACGGTAAGATGGGTGTGGTTATTATGATTTTTATAGCCCTCGCTCTTTTATCGTTCATCTTAACTGACCTTTTGGGCAGGGATAACCTTTTCTCATCAACAGATGTAGTTGGCGAAATAGCAGGCGAAACAGTTAAAATACAAGAACTTCAGCAGAAGATAGAAGAGACTGAGACATTTGTAAAAATGAATCAGGGTGCATCATCGCTTACTGAAGATATGCAAAACAACCTTCGTGAGCAGGTTTGGCAGCAGATGATAATGGAAAAGACATTTGGTAAAGTGTATGAAAATGCTGGCATTGATGTAACTGCTGACGAACTTCTCGATATGGTAATTGGTAATCATATATCGCCTGCAGTGCGTCCTTTGTTTACCAATCCACAAACAAACGCATACGACCGTCAAATAGCTGAGAATTTCCTTCGCAACAAGGGTGAAAAAGCAGAGGCTGCATTCTATTGGTCGTTCCAAGAAAAGAGCTTGAAGCAAGATCGTCTTTACAATAAGTATATGACACTTTTGCGTAAGAGCCTCTATTGCACCAATTCACAAGCAACTATTGATGCACAGAAGCAAGCAAAAGAAGTTGATATGGCTTTTGTAGGTATTCGCTATAATACCATTCCAGATTCAACAATAGCAGTATCTGACTCTGAAATAAAGAGCCGTTACAATAAGAATAAAGAACTCTACAAAGTTGAAGCAACACGCGACATAGAATACGTAGCTTTTCCTATTAAACCAACAGAACTCGATAGCAAAGAAACATTCGATGCAGTTGATGAATTGAAAGCTGATTTTGCTGCTGCAGAGACTGATGCATATCGTTTTGCTCAGCAGAACTCAGAGTCGGCAGTTGTAGAACGTTTTGTTTCGAAAGAACAACTAGATAATGAAGTAGCTACATTTGTAGAAACAGCTAAAGTTGGTGAAGTGTATGGTCCATATCGTAATGGTGAAACATACAAATTGAGCCGTTTGGTAGCAGTTGAACAACGTCCAGATTCGGTAAAAGCTCGTCATATTCTCATTCGCAATGATGAAACACTTGCCGATAGCTTGTACAATGTGTTGAAAAAGGGTGGCGATTTCGCAGCAGTAGCTCGTCGTTATAGCGAGGATACTGGTTCGGCTATCAATGGTGGCGACCTCGATTGGTTCCCTGAAGGAGTAATGGTTGCTGAGTTTAATAATGCATGTTTCAATGGCGCTAAGGGCGATATTGTTAAAGTACAAACTCAATTTGGAACTCACATTATCAACATTCAAGATAAGGGTGTAGCAAAAACTAAGTATAGTGTTGCTACAATAGAAAAGTCGGTACAATTTAGTTCACGCACTCAGCAAGAGGTGTTTGGTAAGGCTAATGCTTTCGCAGCATCGGTTAAGACAAAAGAACAATTCGATGCTCAAATAGATAGCTTGAACCTTATAAAGCGTTATGGTAATGCTATTCGTCAGAATGCCAATAGCATCAATTCACTTCGTTCGGCTCGCGACATTGTGAAGTGGGCACACAGCGCTAATGTTGGTGATGTATCAGACGTATTCAAAGCCGACGAACAATTCGTAGTAGCTGTTTTGGTTAAAGAACAAGAGAAGGGCTATGCCGACATTAAAGATGTAGAGAATTCATTGTTGCGCGAAATTCGCAATGAAAAGAAAGCCGATGTTGTCGCAGCTGCAACAAATGGTAAGAGCTTGAGCGAAATAGCAGAACTCTACAATGCAAAAGTTGACACAGCACATCATATTACATTTGCTTCTAATGCAGTGAGCGGTGCAGGAAACGAACCTGTACTTGTTGGTGCAGCCGTTAGTGCTCAGCAGGGTGAACGCATTGCAGCATTGAAAGGTAACAATGCAGTTTACGTAGGTGAAGTTACAGCAGTAGAGACAAAAGATGCTGATGTTGAAGCAGCAAAAGTTACTTATATGCAGCAATTCCAAAACTTCAATTCACAGGTTGGCGTATTTGTAACCGATGTTGACGTTGAAGATAATCGCATCAAATTCTATTAATAGGCGATAATAGATATAAAATCAGAGGCTGCCGTATGGTGGCCTCTGTTCGTTTTGATATGCAGCAACAGAAAAAGTTTTTTTGGTTTGAAAAATAATAAATCGAACATACCGCCAGCATTGGCTAAAATCTATTCTGGCGATAGCCGTATGGCTCGCATTGCTAACTATTGGCACGATGATACACCACAATTGGTTTTAAAAGGACTTACGGCCTCAGCTCGTGCCATTACATTCGCAGCTAGCGGGTGCGATGTTAATCTAATAGTTTGTGCCGAACGCGACGATGCTCCTTATGTCTATTTCGATTTGGTAAAGCTTATGGGCGATGATGCAGTCTTTCTGTTACCATCATCATTCAAGCACAGACCAGAAGCAGCTTCGTTCGATGTGCGCAATGTGCAGTTACGTACCGAAGCACTTAGTCAACTTATGTCAGCTACAAATAGTGAGCGACTATTTATAGTTACATACCCTGAAGCTTTAGCCGAAAAAACGGTCAGCATAAAGCAAATGGCAGAGCAAAGTCTGACAATCAGTTGCAACGAAAAAATAAGCATATCATTTCTTACTGAAGTGCTTGTTGAAAACGGATTTACTCGAACCGACTTTGTTTATGAACCCGGACAATTTTCAGTACGAGGTAGTATTGTCGATGTTTTCTCGTTCTCAGCCGATGTACCATATCGTATCGATTTCTTTGGCGATGAAGTAGAGTCTATTCGTTTATTTGAACTCGAAACACAGTTGTCGACAGATAAGGTCGATTCGGTTGTTATTGTGTCCGATTTAGGGCAAAATTCCGATGAACAACTCATGCCATTGTCTGCCATATTACCCAATAATTGTGGCGTATGGATTGAAGAGCCACAGTTATCGGCAGAGCTCATTAATCGTTATTCGCAAAGTGTAAAAGAGGGAACAGATGATGCTGGACGCGTTGTGGTGCAAGAGCATTTTTGCAATGCCGACGAATGGTTTGCTCAACTTAAATGTAAATATGTAGCAATAACTGATAAAACAGTAGATGGCGCCGAAACACTTTCGATGGGCATGTTGCCTCAACCTATCTTTAAGAAGAATTTTGATCTTCTTGAAGATGATATCTATTTCAAAACCGAAAGTGGCTACAATGTGTTCATTTTGGCCGATAATTCGCGACAGATAGAGCGCATAACAGATATTTTGAAAGAGCGAAAGCGCAAGTTGCGTTTTAGCACACTCAACTTTATCATTCACGAAGGTTTCATCGATACACAAGCCAAAATATGTGTCTATACCGACCATCAGATATTCGAGCGTTATCATAAATACACGCTTCGCAACGAGAAAATGCGAACAGCACAGCAGTCGATAACCATCAGAGAACTTAGTATGCTCAATGTTGGCGATTATGTAGTGCATGTTGATCATGGCATAGGTGTATTCGGCGGTTTGGTAACAACAACGGCCAATGGAAAAATATTTGAAGCTATTCGACTAACATTCAAGGATAATGATACATTACTTGTTAATGTTCAGTCATTGCATAAGATAAGCAAATATAGAGGGAAGGATGGCGTTGAACCTAAAATAAATAAACTTGGTACATCGGCATGGAGTCGATTGAAAGAGCGGACTAAGAATCATGTCAAAGATATAGCCAAAGAGCTCATTGCACTATATGCTAAGCGAAAAGAAGAGCGGGGTTTTGCCTTCTCGCCCGATAGTTTTATGCAGAGCGAACTCGAAGCATCGTTTCTTTATGAAGATACTCCAGACCAATATAAAGCAAATCAGGCCATAAAGGCAGATATGGAAAAGCCAGAGCCAATGGATCGTTTGGTATGTGGCGATGTTGGATTTGGAAAAACAGAACTTGCAGTCAGAGCTGCATTTAAAGCTGTTTGCGACAATAAGCAAGTGGCTGTACTTGTACCAACCACAGTGTTAGCTTTTCAGCATTATAATACATTTTCGCAACGTCTAAAAGGGTTGCCTTGTAAAGTAGAATATTTGAGTCGTTTGCGAAAAACATCAGAAGTGCGTAATGTAATTAAGCAGATAGAATCGGGCGAGGTTAACATCGTTATCGGAACTCATAGGCTTATTGGTAAAGATGTTAAGTTTCACGACCTTGGTTTACTCATTATCGACGAAGAACAACGTTTCGGTGTAGGTGTGAAAGAAAAATTGCGTGAGATGAAAATCAATGTCGATACGCTTACCTTGTCGGCTACACCAATACCACGTACATTACAGTTTTCACTCATGGGAGCCCGTGATTTGAGCGTGCTCAATACTCCACCGAATAACCGTCAGCCTATTGTTACTGAAGTGCAAACATTTAGTGAAGATGCCATACGTAATGCAATAAGTAATGAGGTGGAACGTGGCGGACAAGTTTTCTTTATCAATAACCGCATACAGCATCTTTACGAACTCGAACATATTATCAATAGGATGATGCCAGAGGTGAAAACCATTGTGGCTCATGGGCAAATGGATGGTCAACAACTTGAAAGTATCATGCTCGATTTTATGAATGGTGACTATGATGTGTTATTGGCAACTACCATTATCGAGAGCGGTCTTGACATACCTAATGCTAACACCATAATAGTCAACAATGCGCATCAGTTCGGACTTAGTGAGTTGCATCAGTTGCGCGGACGTGTTGGACGAAGCAACAAAAAGGCTTATTGCTATCTCTTTGCGCCACCGCTTAGTGTGTTAACACCAGAGGCTCGCCGACGATTGCGTATCATTGAAGAATTCTCCGATTTGGGTAGCGGTTTCTCAATAGCTATGCAAGACCTCGATATAAGAGGCACAGGTGATGTATTGGGGGCAGAACAAAGCGGTTTTATTAGCGATATTGGCTATGAGACATATCAAAAAATACTGACAGAAGCACTTATAGAGTTGAAACAAAACGAATACAAACAATTGTTCGAAAATCAAGAAAATGCAAATTCTGAGAACGAATATATGTTTGTAGCCGATGCTTCAATAGAAACAGACGAAGAGATAGTTTTTCCTGAAGATTATATCAGCAGTATATCAGAGCGTATGCGTCTCTATCGTGAACTTGATAGCATACGCGATGAAGCACAGATTGATGTTTTTCGCAGTCAGATAGTCGATCGTTTTGGACCTTTGCCAACAGTGAGCGAAGATCTGTTGAGTGTAGTAAAAATACGTTTAGCAGCCCAACGATTGGGTATAGAACGAATAGTGTTTAAGAATAAGCAACTATTCATATATTTCGTTTCTGATAAAGATTCAGCTTTTTATCAATCGCCCATATTTACAGCATTAATAGGTTGGTTTCAGCAAAATTCACGTAGGGCAAAACTTAAAGAGAGCAACGACAAACTTGTGATGCAGCCAGTAGGCATAAGCAATATGAAAGATTTGTTACTATTACTCGAAGAGTTAGAACAAATAACAGGCACGCATCGAATGGTAAATACTGAAAATGAAACGAAGAAGGCGTAAAAAGAGTAAAAGGAGATGAATGGTGTTTAGAAACAAATATTATTCGTATCTTTGTAAAGTTAATTATATAACAAGCAGGCAAAATGAATACTTTGATACCAGGTTCAGACAGAACGCCGACTATTTCCATGCAAGATGGCACATTCTCAATTACAGGTCGTTCATATATGGAAAATTCGGTTGAGTTCTACGCCCCAGTGAAGAAACTCATAGAGGAACACGAAGGTGACTTGCACGTTGATATTCGTCTCGACTTCTTTAATACAAGCAGTTCGAAGTGCCTAATGGACTTGCTCTTTATTGTTGATAAGAAAGTTATGGCAGGAAGCGAATGTTCAATAAAATGGTCGTATAAGACCGATGACGAAGATATGCGTGATGCCGCTGAGGAGTTCCGCGATCTGTTAAAACATGTGCATGTCGAACTTGAAGAAATTGACGATTAGAAAATGCTGGTCTTATCAGAACCGACAGAAAAAAGTCCATTAATAACATTAGATGGTGACGTACTGACTATATCCGGACGGTCATATATGAGTAATGCTGTAGATTACTACAGAAGCATTTTATATCGAATATCTGACCTTTCGCAGGTGCGTTTGTCTGTAATTGTTTCTTTGGAATATTTCAATACAAGTAGTTCTAAATGCTTGCTTGAGATATTTAAAACTGTAGCACGCAAGGCCGAAAGCGGCATGAAAGCTAATATTGTGTGGAAATATACCTCTAAAAATCCAGAGATGCTTGAAACAGGCGAGGATTATAGAGATCTTATAACAAATATCCCCTTTGAAATTGTTAAAGAGGGATGATTATATGCGTATGCCTATGTCTTTAGTAGGCATCGAAAAACAGAAAGTGCTGTCGAAATTGTGATGAAGAAACTTCATAAATTTATACTCAAAAGCTACGCAAGTCCATTGGCCATGACATTCTTCATCTCGGTTTTTATCTTGGTGATGCAAGGCTTGTGGCGCTATGCTAACGACATAGTAGGCAAAGGTCTTGACATAAGCGTCATGCTCGAACTCCTTTTTTATGTAGCGTTACAAGTGGTGCCAATGGCATTGCCACTTGCTATCTTGTTGGCTGCGCTGATGTCGTTTGGTAATTTGGGCGAAAATTATGAATTGACAGCAATGAAAGCCTCGGGTATATCGTTGTTCAGAATAATGAAACCACTTACAGTGCTCACCATCATAGTGTCGGTTACAGCTTTCTGGTTTTCAAACAACGTATTGCCAGTTGCAAACCTCAAATTTTATACGCTACTCTATAGTGTCAGACAAGCCCGGCCAGAACTTGAAATTCGTGAAAAAGTTTACTACGACGGCGTTGATGGCTTTCGTATAAAAGTCGATCATAAGAATCCGAAAACGGGTATGATGTACGACCTTATCATTCATGACCATCGCGACAAGATAAACCGCAACGTCAATGTGACTATGGCCGACTCAGGCAAGATGGATATTGATGATAAAGCAGGCGTAATTTTACTTACACTTTATGATGGTATTACTTACGACGAAAAAGTATCGATGAGTAATTCGCGTTTGTCGGAACGTGCCCGACAAATGTATCGTCATGATGAATTTTCAGAGCAAATGGTGCAAGTAAAAGTCGATGGGTTCGATTTGTCGCGCACCGATGAGAGCGTGTTTAAGAGCAATGACCGCATGAAGAATCTCGAGCAATTGCGTCACGATTCAGACTCGTTACATCATATAACCGACTCGATAACACGTGAAATAGGCAAGCAAGTAACCAATTATCAAATGCGAAAAACCCGACATCGTTATCAGAGCGATTCGGCATATACGGTGTCTATCGATACTTCGCTAACACTATGTGTAGATAGTGTTATGCTCACTCTTAGCGATGATCAAATGCGCTCGTCGATAGAGACAGCCTTGCGACAAGCAAAAAATAACAAGCAGTTCATCGACGAACGCTTGATGCAATATAACAACGAGCAGCTAAAGGTTAATAGGCATGAGATGGAGAAACATCGAAAGTTTGCTACGCCAATGGCTTGTCTGATATTCTTTTTTATAGGAGCTCCACTTGGCGCTATTATCAGAAAAGGTGGATTAGGTATGCCTGTTGTTATTTCTGTATTCTTCTTCATCTTTTATTATGTTATCGATACCTTTGGAGCTAAATGTGCACGTGAAGGTGTCTGGCCAGTATGGTGCGGAATGTGGCTCTCAACAGGTGTGTTGGCCATTGTTGGTAGTTTCCTTACATATAAATCTGCTACCGATTCTGCTTTGTTCAAATCAGAAGCATACCAGAAGGCTATTGATAAGATAAAGAAGCGTTTCTTTAAAAAGAAAAAACAAGAAGATAACGTTGATGAAACTTAATGATTAAAAAACGAACATAGTAAAAAACTCAATATGTCAGAGAAGAAACTTGATACTATAGAAGATGCAATAGTCGCATTCCGAAATGGTGAATTTGTTATCGTTGTAGATGACGAAGACCGTGAAAATGAAGGCGATTTCATTATAGCAGCCGAAAAGGTAACCCCAGAAAAAATAAACTTCATGCTCAAAAATGGTCGTGGAGTACTTTGTGCACCAATCACTATCGATCGTTGTCAAGAGTTGGAACTCGATCATATGGTTGGTAATAATACGTCAGTGTTGGGCACACCATTTACCGTTACAGTTGATAAACTAGAAGGTTGCACCACTGGTGTTTCGGCACACGACCGTGCAGAAACTATAAAAGCACTTGCCGATCCTAATTCAAAACCATCAACATTTGGTCGTCCAGGACATATTAATCCGCTCTATGCACAAACAAAAGGAGTGTTGCGTAGGGCAGGGCATACAGAGGCCGCAGTTGATCTTGCTCGTTTGGCTGGGTTGCAACCAGCAGCTGCACTCATTGAAATAATGAATGAAGATGGTACAATGGCACGATTGCCACAATTACTTGAGATAGCAGAACAATATGGGATGAAGATTGTTACCATAAAAGATCTTATCGCTTATCGTTTGCAGAAAGAATCGATTATAGAAAAAGGTGTTGAGGTGCATTTGCCAACAGAGTATGGCGATTTTCGTCTGATACCATTCCGTCAGAAGTCAAATGGCAAAGAGCACATAGCACTTATAAAAGGCACATGGGAAAAAGATGAACCCATATTGGTTAGAGTACACTCATCGTGCATGACTGGTGATATCTTTGGTTCAATGCGTTGCGAATGTGGCGAACAATTACACAAAGCAATGCAAACCATAGAAAAAGAGGGTAAAGGTGTTGTTGTTTACCTCAATCAGGAAGGACGAGGCATTGGTCTGATGGCAAAAATTGAGGCTTATAAATTACAAGAGCAAGGTCTCGACACTGTAGATGCAAACATACATTTGGGCTATGATGCTGATGAACGCGATTATGGTGTTGGCGCATCGATATTGAAAGAGCTTGGTGTAAGTAAAATGCGTCTGATGACAAACAACCCAGTGAAACGTATTGGACTTGAAGGATTCGGACTTCAAATTGTTGAAAATGTGCCTATTGAGGTAACTCCAAATAAGTATAATAAGCGATATATGGAAACAAAGCGTGACCGAATGGGACACAATTTGCATTTCTAATAAGCATAGAGAGGGAATGTAGTGCAATGACAAAAGATATAGTAATAATACCAACATACAACGAGAAAGAGAATATAACGGCAATGATAAGTGCTATATTCTCGCTTACTCACGATTTTGATATACTTATCATCGACGATGGTTCGCCCGATGGTACTGGTAGTATAGTGAAAGACCTTATGGTAAAGTACGATGACTGCTTATTCCTTATCGAACGTGAAGGAAAACTCGGACTTGGTACAGCTTACATCACAGGATTCAAGTGGGCACTTGAACGCGGATACGATTACATATACGAAATGGACGCTGACTTTTCGCATCCTCCAAAAGATTTGTTAGCATTGCGTGAAGCATGTGCCGACAGAGGTGCAGATCTTGCTATCGGTTCGCGTTATATATCGGGTGTTAACGTGGTTAATTGGCCTATGGGCAGAGTGCTGATGTCATATTTTGCATCGGTCTATGTGCGTCTCATTACAGGTATGAAGGTGATGGACACAACGGCTGGTTTTAAGTGTTACACACGTAAAGTGCTAGAAACAATTGGTCTCGACAAGATACGTCTGAAAGGGTACGGCTTTCAAATAGAGATGAAGTTCACCACTTGGAAATATGGGTTTCGCATCGAGGAGGTGCCTATCATATTTACCGATCGTAAGCAAGGATCATCGAAAATGAGTGGAGGTATATTCAACGAAGCTGTATGGGGCGTTATTGGAATGAAAATACGTAGTTGGTTCCGTAGCTACAAACGATGATAATCTCCTTTTTATGAAAAGGCTTATTACAAACATAGAAGTAGTAAATGAAGGTACTCGAAAGCGTCAAACGGTACTGATTGATGGAGATAGCATAGCAGCGCTCTTGCCTCCTGATGTTTGTTCGCTCCCTAATATCGATGATGTTATTAGTGGTAAGGGCAAGATGCTATTTCCTGGCGTAATAGACGACCAAGTGCATTTCCGTGAGCCAGGTCTGACACAAAAAGCCGACATAGCCTCTGAGTCGGTAGCAGCAGTGGCAGGTGGTGTTACTTCGTTTATGGAGATGCCGAATACAAATCCGCAAACAACAACATTAGAAGCGTTGGCCGATAAGTATGAGCGTGGTGCTCGTAGCTCGTTGGCCAATTATTCATTTTATATAGGTGCAACCAACGATAATCTCAATATTGTTACTTCAGTTGATTATACTCGTGTTTGTGGTATAAAACTCTTTATGGGTTCGTCAACTGGTAATATGCTTGTTGATAACGAGGCTACACTTTCGGCACTTTTTGAAGCCGCACCAGCCATTATAACAGCACATTGTGAAGATGAGGCTACTATCAAAACTAACATTGAGACATTTAAACAAATGTATGGTAACGATGTACCTTGGCAATGTCATGCACAAATACGTTCAGGCGAAGCGTGCTATAAATCGTCAGAAAAAGCAGCACAACTTGCACGTCGCTATGGCGCACGATTACACATATTACATCTGTCGACTGAGCAAGAATTATCGCTACTCGATACATGTGCTATGAACGAACGCAAGATAACAGGTGAGGTGTGTGTACATCATTTGTGGTTTACTGATGCCGACTACGAGAATAAGAAGCAGTGGATAAAGTGGAATCCATCGATAAAGACTGCTGCTGATCGTAGTGCGCTGCGTATTGCTGTGCGCAATGGCTTAATAAGTGCAGTGGCTACCGACCATGCACCACATACAATAGCTGAAAAAACTGGTGGCAATTATTTCACTACACCGTCGGGCGCTCCTATGGTGCAGCATTCGCTCGTTACGATGCTTGAAATGGCAAAGCAAGGGTTGTGGAGTTATGAAACGGTGGCCGATATGATGTGTCATCGTCCAGCTACACTTTTCGGTGTTAGCAAACGAGGTTTTATTCGTGAAGGATATAAAGCCGATTTGGTTGTAGTGGAAAATGCAGAATGGAGAGTAGATAAGGATAATATATTGTACAAATGTGGTTGGTCGC
This sequence comes from Bacteroidales bacterium, assembly GCA_045118595.1. Lineage (GTDB taxonomy): Bacteria > Bacteroidota > Bacteroidia > Bacteroidales > Marinilabiliaceae > W3P20-009. The sequence continues at coordinate 18,289 of JBGUYH010000190.1, forward strand.
CACTTGAAGGTACAATATTTAGCCATAGAGTAGCTCAAACCTTCGTAAATGGCAATTTGGTCTATAATAATGGTAGTGTCGATAGAAATGTACGAGGTGAACGATTATTATTTGAAAGATAACTAAAAACAATATTATTATGGAAAAGATTTTTTCAATTGTAGCTGCTGCAATGTTTGTAGTTGCATGTTCTGCACCAGAGGGTAATCAGAATACTAAGCCAACTGAAGCACCTACTATATCTGAAGCACCTACACAAGGTGAAGTTGTTGCTGATACAATTACATATTTGGTATATGTTCGTCCACAAAATCCTGCCGATGATATAGAGGTGGCTAATCTGTCACATTTACAGAACGATAAACTTATCGATATGATATTTGAATCGGTTTATCAGCATGGAGCAAAAGCTTACGACTATATCACCCATAAAGAATATACCATTGATGATATCAAGACGCGTGAAATTGAAGAAGAGATATATTCACGTCGCAATGTATCAGTGATACAATTTACCGAACGTTGGTGCTATGATGCAGCTAATTTGTCGTTCGATAAGAAAGTGCTGAAAATACATATTGGCTATGCTGTTTATGACGAAGATAGCATTATTGTAGCTAATCGTCCAGGTATGGTTATCGATATGAAAAACTAATACATAGCAAGACCTATTAATATTTAAATATGATACGTATCATTTCGTTATTTTTATTGCTCATTGTTTTTTGTGGTACAGTAACATCGCAAAACATCAATGTGCTTTATACAACTGATGTGCATGGAGCTATATTCCCTTATAGTTTTACAGAGGAGAAAAATGTGAACAATAGTTTGTCGCAAGTATATGGTTATATAAAAGCTGTGCGCGATACATCCGATAATGTTATAGTGCTTGATAATGGCGATTGCTTACAAGGTACACCAGTTAATTACTTCTATAACTATATAAATACTAAGGCAACAAACATAATAGCACAGATTTATAACTACATAGGCATCGATGCTGTGAGTGTGGGTAACCACGATATAGAACCAGGTCATGAGGTGTACGATAAGGTTCGTTCTGAATTGAATATGCCATGGCTTGCAGCCAATGCCGTTGATAAAAAGACAGGTAATCCATATTTTGAACCATATAAAATTATAGAGCGAAGTGGCAAGCGCATTGCTGTTATTGGCCTTATAACTCCGTATATATCACATTGGTTGCCAGAATATAAATGGGAAGGTATCATATTTGAAGATATGGTTGAGAGTGCTCGCAAATGGATGAGCATTGTGCAAGAAAAGGAACACCCAGATGCTGTTATCGGACTGTTTCATGCTGGTTCCGATTATAACTATGGGGGTCAGACTGCCGACACTTATTGCAACGAGAATGCTTCAGTATTGGTTGCCGAGCGTGTCGAAGGATTCAATGCTATTCTTATCGGTCACGATCATAAAGTGTTAAATAAAGTGGTTAAGAGTCCGAATGGGCGCGATGTTGTTGTACTCGATGCAGGCACTGCAGCACGCAATGTAGGATTGCTCAAAATCGCATTTGGCACCGATGGAAAGGTAAAATGTGAAGCCAAACTCATAGCAATGGCCAATATGCCACAATCGGAGGAGTTTAATAAGAAATTTGAGCCACATTTTTATGCAGTTAAGGCATATACACAGAGAGTTATTGCCAGTGTTAGCAATGAAATACATGCACCAGAAGCGCTCTTCGGTAATGCCACAATTGTTGATGTAGCACACAAAGCAATGCTTAACTATTCTAAAGCTGATGTTAGTGTCTCTGCTCCATTGCTACTTACTGCCACATTGCCAGTTGGGAATCTGACCATTGGTAAAATGTTTAGCATATATAAGTTTGAAAATACGCTTAATGTTATTAAACTTACGGGCGAAGAACTAAAACGCTATTTGGAGTATAGCTACGACATTTGGTTGAGCGATAATCCTATCGAAAATGGTCATCTGCTCAAGGTTAATGGGCGTGGACGACTACAAAATCAGTTCTACAACTTCGATAGTGCAGCAGGTATAGTCTACACGGTCAATCCATTTATGCCTAAAGGCGAGCGTGTGAGCATAATATCGATGGCTGACGGAGCTAAATTTGATGTCCAAAAAACATATACAGTAGCCGTCAACAGCTACCGAAGCAATGGCGGTGGCGGACATTTGGAACGTGGTGTGGGACTAACTCAAAGCCAGATAGCAGAACGAATAGTGCAATCTATTGATCGCGATTTGCGAAGCATACTGATGGATTACATTACCAATAATGCTACATGGAGTCAGCCACTAAATAATTGGAAGTTTGTGGCCGACGATAGTGAGGCATTGAAAAAACTAATCGAGACCGACCGAAAACTTTTTAAGTTGAAATAAACATTCAAAACGCGATAAGGTATGAAGAGATTTCTTAAGATTTTGGCCGCTATTGTGGTGGTCATTATTGCTCTTCTAATCATATTGCCCTATGCTTTTAGCGATAAAATAGAGCAAGTGGTGAAAGAAGAGATTAACAAAATGGTTGATGCAAAGGTCGACTATAGCGATTTTTCACTCTCTATTTTTAGCAGTTTCCCCGATTTGAGGGCTGGTCTCGAAGGCGTATCTGTTGTTGGCAATGGTCGTTTCGAAGGCGATACATTAGCTTACATAGGTGAGTTTAGTGCCGATATTAAGATTCTTCCTCTTCTCGATGGCGACGTGGCTATCAATGCCATCATTGTCAATTCACCTATCGTGCGTGGTATAGTTACAGCCGATTCAATAGCCAATTGGGATATATATCATGCCGAACCTGATACTGTTGCAGAAGAAGAAACCGACACAACATCTACAACGCTCAAAATTGATATGCGCAAAGTGCTTATCACTGATGCCGACATAAAATATATCGACTCAACAATGAACTTAGCTGCTCACATCAGCAACCTCGATCTCGATTTGTCGGGCACAATGCAAGGCGATGTAATGAACACTACACTTGCACTCGATGTGGCTGCTATTAATGTTGAGATGGAAAACATTAAGTATCTCAAAAATGCTAACGTTGATTTCGATGCACAAATAGAAGCCGATTTGGGTATCAACAAATATACATTCAGAGAAAATACACTTGCCTTTAGCGGTATTCCACTCGCTTTTGATGGATATGTGCAGTTGAAAGACTCTGCAACATTGGTCGATTTGCGCCTTGCTGCTAACGAAACAAACTTTAAGACACTTTTAGCGCTCATTCCAGAATACATCATGAAAGATGTAGAAGGACTCAGAATGGATGGAACATTTGAACTCTATGCTGATGTTGATGGAGAATATGTTGATATGGAACATATACCAGCTATCGATGCCGCTTTCAAGGTTAACAATGGTGTAGTAAAATATCCCGATTTGCCTAAGTCGCTCGATGATATTAACATCGATGTTGTTGTAAAAAATCCAGGAGGTGCAGCCGACCTAACTTGTGTCGATGTGAATAAAATGCACTTTGCACTTGCTGGTAATCCATTCGATGCTTATCTTAATCTTACCAAGCCTATGAGTAACCCAACATTCAGTGCTGGTATAGATGGAACAATCGACCTCAATTCACTCAAAGATGCTTTGCCACTCGACAGCATGACAGTAGGTGGTATAGTAAAAGCTAATTTGAAAGTGGCTACAAATATGGCAGCCATCGACAAAGAACAGTATGAAGATATGAAAGCAGAAGGTACTGTTAATTTGTCAGATTTTACATTTGAAAGCACCGACCTTCCACAAGGTGTGAATGTGTCTGAAGCTAAATTGATATTTACCCCTAAATATTTGCAACTTGACCCACTAAAAGCTACGGTTGGTAAAAGTGATTTTAATGCTTCTGGTCGCGTAGAAAGTTATCTGCCATATGTACTTAGTGATGGTACAATAAAGGGCTCTTTGTCGCTCAAGTCGCAACTTATCGATTGTAACGAACTGATGGGTAATAGCACAACTACAGCCACTGCTGATACAGCAACAACTGCTACCACTATGGCTGAGGAGGCGGCAGTTGTTGAAGTGCCTAAAAATATCGATTTTGCATTATCGACCGATATAAAGGAAATACTTTACGATAAGTTGATCATAACTAACATAAATGGTGGTGTACAAGTGAAAGATGGTGTTGCAAAACTTAATAATTTGAAGCTTAATATGTGCGAAGGTTCTGCAACTCTGACGGGAGCTTATAATACCCAAAATCTTAACAAGCCATTTATCGATATGGATATAGCTCTGAATAATGTAGAAGTTAACGCATTAACTAATTCATTTTCAACCATCGATAGTTTGTTGCCAATAGCAAAGAGTGCTCATGGTAAGGTGAGCATAGGTATGAGTTTGGTGAGCGACATTGATGAGCAGATGTCGCCAATTATCAAAACTATGAATGGTAAGGGGTCATTCAAGAGCGAGCAACTTTCGCTTAAAGGCTCTGATTTTCAGACTAAACTGACAAAAGTTTTAGGCAACGATAAGTACAATAATATGACCATGAAGAGTTTCAAAGGATCGTTTACCCTCTCTGATGGTAATTTGGTGCTTACTCCGTTCAATATCAATATGTTTGATAAAGTAGCAACGTTTTCAGGAAAACAGGGCTTAGATAAGACTATGGATTATCTGATGTCGATTCCGATAAGTCGTTCAGAAATAGCGTCGCTTGTTGGTAAAACAGGTTTGTCAATACCTACTTCGGGAGCCGACGTACCTGTTGGTATCAATATCGGAGGTACACTTTCAAATCCGCAACTAAGTCTCAATACTGATGCACTAAAATCGGTTGTCGCTGATGAGGTGAAGGAAAAAGTAACTGAGAAAGTAAACGAAGTTGTTGATAAAGCCAAAGAGAAGGTAACTGAAGAATTAAAGAACAATGAAAATGTTCAGAAAGCAGCCGAATCGGTTAAGAATTCTCTTGGCAATTTGTTTAAGAAGAAGAAATAGGGTATAACAATAGTTCATATTGGGATAGGGGGACAACTGTATGTGCAGTCGTCCCTCTATTGTTTTATCGTTTTTTCCAAATAGTGCGTGCTATGCAGTGTTCTGTGTCATTTCCAGTGGCAATCAACTTGTGATAGATAGTTACAAGTTCGTTGTTATCTGATTGGTTAATTAATGCTCTTACTGTGTTTTCTGGCATTATTTCATGCTCGTAAATCAATTCGGCTTCAACTAAAGAGTGCGTTTTATGAAATTGGAATGGCAACGAATTGGTTAGCCACATTATATATGTCGATTGTGTTACATGTCCGTTGAAATCGATATTGTCAAATGTGGCATCAAAGAGGTGGGTTTCGGTAAACGAGGTTGGCATATTGCGTGCCGATAGTGTATTCTGCGGCATGTATGGCGGAAGTGTTAATCCGCTGTTGAGAGCAATGATACGTGGTGTTGGACGAATAGGACGACGTTTGTTGAGGTCGATAAGCATCCAACGTGTTGATATCTTAACTAGTGATGTGCCTTTATCGTTGTCTATTTCGTAACATCGAAGTGCAAATAGACGATCGAGACCTGCAGGGTATGTTGTTATGTGCAGTACATCGCCCTGCATTGGCATTTCGTCAATTTTGATATGTACGCTATGTAGCATCCATGTTATGTTTTCTGCATTAAGTGTAAGCCTATCAACACCCAGTTGAGTTGTGTGGGCGTTGGCTACGTCAGAAACTATTTGGCTCAGTATTTTGGGCAATATGCGCCCAAAGCAGTCGGTGTTGTTAGAACTAATAGTAATCTGTGTGTGGTATTGGGAGTACTCCATGTGTTGGATTATTTTATTTTGCCCACAATTTTTGGATTATATTTTTCCCAAAGTTGTTTGACATATTCTATCTCTTTTCTTTGTTGTATATCAGCTGTTACTTGCCCCTTTATGCTGCTGAATGGTTGTACTTCGCCTTCAGTATACGAACCCACAGCAATGGTGTATTCAGAGGTGATGTTAGGCCACAAAATATCATCGTATATGCCACCTTGATGTTGTTCGCCACTAATGGTATGGCTGGCTAATTGTGCGGCTTTTTTCGGATTTTTTGTAGCGATGGCTTTAACTTTTTGTGCTGTTTTTTTGTCGTTACAAAAGTATATTGTGCCGTTGAATGTGGCTCCTTTGGCGTAGCGTTGTTTATTGTCGTTGTAGAGTTGTTGTAGTTGTGTTAAGTCTATGTCGGCATTGTTCCAAATAGTACGTTTGTTGATTTCGTATACAATCAATCCATCGTAGTATTCTTGCATCATGTATCGCAAATCGTCAAATTTGTTGACTAAGTTTTGACGGTCATAGTCAAGTAATATATTTTGAGCTATTGTGGCGTAGTTTTCGGCAAGCGTGGCACGTGGATTCCAGTGTTGTTGCACTTCTATAGCCAATATCTCTTTCCCATTTTGATATGTAGCCAATGGCTTGGTGATGTTTTTTAGTAATTCATTTTGTAGGCTATCAGGATGGTTGGATGTTTTTATATCTGTTACTTGCTGAAGTACATCTGTATTCCATTTTAGGGCATATTCAGTTAGTAAGTGTTTTGCATAGGCTGTTGTTCCTGCTTGAGCTATTGGGTGTCCTTTTTGTTTTGCGTAATCGATAATCTGGATAATTTCATCATTGGGGCGTTCGTTTCGTAGTTCTATGCGTTTTATGATATGCCAACCATATTTAGTTTTGAATACTTCTGATATATCACCATCGTGCGCCAATGCAAAGGCATGTGTAGCAAATTCGCTAATGTCGGACGGTATATTGTGTGTTGTTATCCATGGCATCAGTCCGCCATGTTGAGCGCTCTGCTTGTCATCAGATTCAGTAGCTGCCATGTGCGCAAAGTCAGCGCCATTGAGCAACGCTGTTCGTAGTGAATCGGTAATATGGCGCAAACTATCTGTGGCTGTTGAAGTATTGTTGTGCTTAAATCGTTTCATGATGTGGGCTATACGTATTTGCGGAGGAAATTTTTGTCGATCATTTACTTTGATGAAATGATAACCATACATTGTCCGGAATACGTCAGAAATACTATTTATAGGTGTTTCGTAAGCTACGGTTTCAAATGGTTCTACCATTTGTAGAGCGCTAAACCAATCTAAGTTACCCCCATTATATTGTGCCGACTTGTCATCTGATATTCGACGAGCGACTTCGTTGAAGTTGGCCCCTGCTAATATTTCGTTGCGTGCTTCTATGGCTTTTTTATAGGCTGCTAAGGTGTCGGTCGGTGAAGCGTTAAGCGGAACTTCAATCAGTATATGACTTGCGTTCACCTCTTGCTTTAGGCGATTAGCCAATTCTGTTTCGGCTTGTTTTTGTGCTGCACTATCGGTCTGATATGGCGGAATGAGTATGTTATAGTAGCTATTGCATTCGTTTTTGTATTGCTCTGTTTGGTCGATACCTAAACTTTTGCCCTCTGCAACTTTGAGTTTATAAGCAATGAATAGCTCTAAATATTCATTTTTTGATATAGGTAATTGTGCAGCAGAGTTGTTTTTGTTATATATGTAGTTGAATTCGTTGATTGATATGTTGTTATCGCCTATCTTTAAAAGTACTTTTTCTTTGTTCTGAGCCATTGATGCTGTAGCAATGGCTGCGGTTGCAATTGCTGTTATAAGTATGCGTGTCATCTTGTTTGGTTTTACATGAGCGAAGATAACCCATAGTTATGATATGGACAAAAAAAAAGGCGCTGACATCACGTCGGCGGCCCTGATCAATCAATCCAAAATGAAAACCTTATCTATGAAATACAACCACATTTACGCCCTCAAAAATATAATGTTACACTGTAAAACTTAAAATATGTTATTGATAACTAAAACGTTACAATGTCCGTATACGGCTGCTATTACTCAGAAAAGTGCTCCATTCGTCACTTTTTGATGGTCATTTGTCACTTTAAAGTCTGATATGCTCATAAAAAAAACTATGAATGGTTATTTGATTAAGCCATTCATAGTTTTTTATTGTACTAAAATTTTTAAGTCTCAAATGATGAAATTGATAATTTTCATCTTTGACTTTTTTTGCCTATGCAACTTTGTTTAGTTTCTTTATGATTGAGAAAATAAAGAGTGCAGCAATAAGGCATATTGCCATGAGTGTTCCCCATACAATAGGAAGCGGCATATCCCACATGTGTCCTGGGATAGATACGAGTTTATTGCCGAGTGCTGTTGCTACGAACCAGCCACCCATCATCATACCTTTGTATTTAGGAGGAGCTACCTTTGTTACGAATGAGATACCGATAGGTGAGAGGAGTAGCTCAGCGAATGTGAGGATGAGGTATGTAACCACAAGAAGATTTGGCGTTACGTCTGCCACGTGCTCTGGGTGGTTAGTTGCAGGCAGACCAATAGAGAATAGTGTCATGAGGAGGTAAGCTCCAGCTGCTACAAGCATTCCGAGACCAATCTTGACAGGTGCCTTTGGTTCTTTGCCCTTTTTGGCAAGCCAACTGAAGAGAGCAATGCTGACAGGAGTGAGCATTACGACGAAGCAAGCGTTGAACTGCTGGAAGATAGGAGCTGATAATTCCACCTCTGCAGGAAGTGTCTGGAACTTATAAACAAGATAAGCTATTGCTGCGACAACGATGGCACATGAGATGCTCTTTCCTTTTGTTGTCTCGTTTTGGAATATACCGAATGCTCCGAATACGATGAAGATACATGCTACGAGGTTGAGTACGTCGAACTGCATAGCTTCAAGACCAGATGACTTAGTGGCTGTGAATTCGTCGGCAAACCATGTGAGTGTAAGTCCGTTCTGGTGGAATGCCATCCAGAAGAATATAACTACGGCAAATACGAGGCAGAGGCAGATGATACGCTCTGTTGTCTCGGCAGGAGTAAGTTCGTTTCCTACTGATTCTGTTGTATTCTTTGCATCTTTCTTTGCGTTGAGAACTTGTTTGTAAGTTGACTTGCCAAGGAAGTAGATGAGGATAGAAACAATTACAGAGATACAAGCTACGGCAAAAGCAAAATGATAAGAGTCTGCCTTAGAGTAGCCGAGGTCTTGCTGTGCCCAGTCCATAATCTTGATGGCTGCTGTTGGTGCAAAAAGTGCGCCTACGTTGATAGCCATGTAGAAAAGTGAGAATCCTGCATCACGCTTATTAGCGAAGCGTTCTTCGTTGTAGAGGTCGCCTACCATAACTTGTAGATTACCTTTAAAAAGACCTGTTCCAAAGCTGACAAGAGCAAGTGCTGCTACCATAGCAATAACAGCAGTGCTACCACCGCCCAATGGAATGGAGAGTAGCAAGTAGCCAAAGAACATAATTAGAATACCGATTATTACCATTCGGTTGTAACCCCATTTGTCGGCAGCCATACCACCAAAGAGTGGAAGAAAATAGACTGCTGTTAGAAACCAGGTATAGATTTCAGAGGCTGTGCCTGCGGCGAATCCAAAGTTTTCGCCAAGGAAAAGTGCAAACACGGCAAGCATAGTGTAATAGCCGAAGCGCTCACCTGTGTTCGCTAAGGCTAAGGTCCATAGACCTTTAGGTTGTCCTTCAAACATGTTTTATCTTACTATTTATAATTTATAAATGGTTGTCATTCTGAGCGCAGCGAAGAATCTTCTAACACTTTGAGATCCTGAGCGTAGCGAAGGATGATATATAAAATGGTGCTTTTTTTTACCCCAGTGGCTTACACCACAGGTTAAGTTCCATCGCCCTTACTGGGCTACGTAAAACTCTTTTACTTATTACTTCTTACTTATTACTTCCTACTTTTTACTTCTTCACGTTCGGTAACTCAAGTCCGTAGCCTTTCTGCTTATCCTCGCGGAGCAAAAGCAAGGAAATAACTATGGCTGCCACGCCGAAAGCGGCAAAGATGGTCATTGTCTCGGTGTAGTCGATAACACCTTCTGCATTGGTATTTTTCTCATTCACAGAGCCAATCCACATTGGTACCATCGACAGACCAATGTTTTGTATGTAGAAAATCAATGCGTATGCAGTGCCAAGCAGTTTCATAGGTATAATCTTAGGTACAGAAGGCCACATTGCCGAGGGTACCAAGCCAAATGCTACGCCAAGCACAATCATCATAATTATAGCTACTATCCAATTGTTGATTGGTAATGCGAATACGACATGAACAAGCATAAGCAGCACCGAACCCATAATCATAAGCGTTGCACCTTTGCCATACTTATCGTAGATACCACCGAACAATGGGGTAAGTATTATTGTACCAAATGGCAACATTGCAGGTATCAAACCTGCCAATTCGGGCGCTACGCCATATTTGAACACCATCAATTTGGTGGCAAACTTGAGGAATGGAAATACACCTGCGTAGAAAGCCAAGCAAAGCAATGTTACATACCAGAAACCTTTGTTGCAGAAGAGCAGCTTGAGGTCGGCAAACTTGAAACCGTCTTCGGGCTCGGTAGCAGCAGCGGCGGCAGCTTTGTCCTCTTTTTTATCCATAATATTATATACTATGAACGAAATCAAACCAATGCAGAGGCAAGCAGCACCAAAGCCTACGGGAGCAGAAACGCCGCCCATTGCTTGGGCAAAAGGCAATGCAGCGCCAAGAGCCACGGCTGTACCTATACGAGCCAAAGCCACTTGCAAGCCCATCGCGAGAGCCAACTCGTGACCGGTGAACCACTTCACAATGACCTTCGACACTGTGATGCCAGCAATTTCGCAGCCAACACCATAAATAGCAAAGCCCAAGCCTGCGTAAGCTACTTGCGCTTGAACATCGCCACCGAAAGGCACCCAGATGGTGTCGTCGCCAAAGTCGGTGCTTACGGCCCAATACTTAATCACGGCGCCAATGAACATCAGCGATGTACACATTACGCCCGTGAGACGAATGCCAAATTTATCGAGTATGATGCCGCCAAAGAAAAGCAGTAGCAGATATACGTTCATCAAGCCGTATGTACCTGAGAACCATCCGTATTCGGCCGATGACCAACCTAAACCCAGGCCATTTTCGCCACCTTTGGCTGCAGTAAGCAACGGTTCGAGCGGCGACATGACGTCGGTGAAGAAGTAGCCGAACATCATAGTAACTGACACGATAATCAATGCGGCAAAACGGAATGCCTTACGATCGCTCAGTTTTTGGATTTTTATTTCTTCCATTCAATAATGTTTTTTTACGTATTTATATTATAGTACAATGTTCATCTGTATGTCTTTACCTAAATAAAATAAGTAAATACGTGTTTTTGTATTATGCTTCAGCAGGATTTTTTATTGCAGGTTCTTCCTTTTTGAAGAGTGGGAAGAAGTCCATAATTGGTGTCTCTTGTACCATATTGACTTCAAATGAATCGTCGCCATCACCGCCCATGCCTTTTATTGTTTTGTCAACTGCATCTTTAATGTCGGAAGCAAGAACCAATATTATTTGTGATATGCGTTTCTCTTTTCCCGATGCTTCATCGACCATAATGAATGATATTTTTACTTTGAACCAACGGTCTCCGTCTTCTGATGGTAAAACTTCGGCATATTTAGCCTTACGTATGCTGGCTACCATAAATTCACCACTGATATATTCGGGCATCTCTTCGTATATGCGTTTTTCAGCTTCTGTGTAAGTGATTGCATCGAATAAATACGTGTCGGTTACTCTCTTCTCTTTACCGCTATGTTCGTCAGGTTTCTGATAGCGTATTTTGCATTCGAACAGTGTAAGCATCTTTTCTTTGTTTATAGCTTTTTTTTAATAATTGTGCTTTATTTTGTTTTATTCTTTATTAAGAACGCGCAAATTTAGTTGATTTTTTACTATCTTCGTTTCTATAAAAGAACTAAAACAACTAATTATGAGAAACATCAAGATTGCGATAGCTGCAGTTGTTATTACATTGGGGTTGACAAATTGTACAACTATAGATTCTGGCTCGGTAGGAATCAGATTTCTAAAATGGTCAAGTAATGAAGAGACACATGGTGGTGTTATAGAAACATGTAAAGGTTGGGTGTGGTATAACCCTATAACACAATCTATTTTTGAATATCCAACATATGTGCAGCGAAAAAACTATGAGGCATTTGCAGTGAATGCCAAAGATGCATCGACGTTTACAATGGATCCAACAATAGCTTATCGTCTCGACCCAGACAAGGCAATTGATGTGTTTGTTAAGTATCGTCGTTCGCTTACTGAAATAGAAGATGGTTATATTCGTACATGCATCTATGAGGCTTATCGTACGTGTGCCAATCAGTACACATCTGATTATTTGATGGCCAACAGAGGTGAGTTTGAAAGTGAGGTGCGAAAGCGTTTAGAGCAGTCTCTTTCGGGTGAAGGTTTCATTGTTGAGGAGTTTACTTCACAGATAACGCCACCAGCATCGCTTGCTGCTGCTATTAATGCTAAGAATGAGGCTGTGCAGAATGCTTTGAAGGCTGAGAATAAGGTTAAAGAGGCCGAAGCTGAAGCTAAAATAGAGATAGCCAAGGCTGAAGGTGAAGCTAAAGCACTTAAGATAAAGGGTGATGGTGAGGCATACTATAACCATGTTGTAGCAATGTCGCTCAATCAGTTGCTTGTTGATCAGTATGCTATCGAGAAGTGGGATGGTAAATTGCCAGAGTATTATGGTAGTAGTAATTTGCCTTTTATCAGAATGAAATAGGAAGAGCGTAAAAAAAGTAGTTGGCTTTGAAAAAAGTCAACTACTTTTTTTTATACCATTGTAGGCAAATGATATGTTATACATGGTTTTGCTGTATCTAAAATAGATAATTCATCATCACATACAAACCAGATGTGCCATCGTTTTTGCTGAATGCTTTACCCCAATCGGCCGATACAACAAAATTGGCATTCATAGCTATTTTAAGTCCTATACCAGCACTGCAATGAAGTGTCTCGTTTTTGTTTGTAAAGTATGTGAGATATTCATTTGTTGGTACAAGTGATTTCTCAGTGTTATGTCGTTGCGTAACCATTCCCATGTCAGTAAATAGGTTTGTTCCTATTGAAAAATCTTGTCCTTTAAGTATGAAATTGTAGAATATGTGGCGTAGTTCAATGTTTGCCATTGCGCCGCCATCGCCAACAATGCGATTGCGTACAACACCTCTCATTGTTTTACCACCACCAATACCTTGTGATGTAGCAGCGCCAAGTGTGCCCGTGTTCCAATGTGGAAGTAAGTAAAAAGGTATGCTGCCCCACAATTTATGTTGCCAGCCAATGCGATATGCTAATATAGTACGATTGTGGTAGAGGTTGAAATATTGTCGGTGATAGATTGTTAATCGTCCCCAATTGTTATTGTCATCTGAACCAAATTTGGGAGCAATGGCAAGCAAAACTTCGGTCCATATACCATTGGTGGTGTATGCTTCATTATCACGAGTATCGATGCCTGTGCCCAATCTGATATATGAGTCGATGCCACCATTTGCTTCCTTTTTGTTTATGATTCCCCATTGTACATATTTATCGTATATTGTAGCAACATCTGGCACATTGTGTCGCAATTTGTGTCGTTTAATTGTGCCTATTCGCATATCGAAAATGTTTAAGCCTGCTTGCCAAAAATAGAAATCTTTACTACTACTTTTAATGTTGAACATAGCTCGGCGCATATCTCGATGATGTGCATATAACACACTTGATATGTATTGTTCATCATTGCGATTAATAAACGATGGGTTGTAGCGAGTTTCGCGCCCGTTGAATCCGCTGAAGTCGCACGTGAGGTCGTTTATCCATGTTAGGTCTATTGTAGTACGGCATTGGGTTATGAGTTCGTGTGAGTCGAAGTAGGCTCGCATAAGTGTAGTTCCAGCTGTATATCTACTACATTCGATATAGAGAGAATGATTGTAGCGCGGATAATTAGCTCCATTGCCATACCAATACAAGTTGCCAAGCACTCCATACTGAAAGCCTAAGTCGTTGTCGTATGCTATTGCAGGCAAAGCACCAAATGAAAAGCCTGATTTGCGAAAAGTGGTGGTATCTGTTTGGGCTGTTGCTATTGTTGTGGTTAAGACGAAAGCTACAAATGTGCGGAGCATAGTAATGTTTTTTTTCTGAGTGCAAAAATACATATATATCATATATATGTGTATACCGCTTTTTAGTGATAAATTATATACAATAGAAATATTTGCACCTTTTGGTTAAAAGTTATACATTTGCCATCAAAATAGAACAAAGAAATTCTTTAGAAAAAATGGAAAAAGACAACGTAATTTTCGACCTTATCAATAAGGAATATGCCCGTCAGAAGCGCGGCATCGAAATGATTGCCTCAGAAAACTTTGTGAGCGATCAAGTTATGCAAGCAATGGGTTCTTGCCTCACAAATAAGTATGCCGAAGGCTATCCAGGCAAGCGTCATTATGGCGGTTGTGAGGTCGTTGATGAAGTTGAGACAATAGCAATAGAGCGTTTGAAGCAACTCTATGGAGCTGAATTTGTTAATGTGCAACCACACTCTGGTGCACAAGCTAATGCAGCTGTACTTTTAGCATGTTTGAAGCCAGGCGATAAGTTTATGGGTCTCGACCTTGCTCATGGTGGTCATCTCTCGCATGGTTCCGCAGTTAATACTTCAG
>JBGUYH010000191.1:0-6036 GCA_045118595.1 Bacteroidales bacterium
AAGTTTGCTCACGGCATCACTATTTTACAAGAACGCCGCTACGACGAAGTATTACAAAGCCGACGCGACCAAGCTGTGAAGCAAGGACTTAACCCCGACTTCGTTATCAAGGTCTACGAAGATATTCACGAAGAATCGGTTGCTACACAGAATAACATAATGAAAGAACTTTCAAAAAAGAACTAACACACACAGAGTAGTATAAGACAATGAGAATCTGTATCGTAGGTGCTGGCAAAATGGGAGCCTTTTTAGCCGACTCTATGTGCCTCTTACACGAAGTAGCCATATATGACGTCGACATCAAACGGCTGCAATACGTATTCAACACTCGCCGTCTCACCACACTGGAAGAGGTGCGTGACTTCAACCCTGAGTTACTAATCAACGCTGTAACACTCAAATATACACTTACAACGTTCGAAAACGTATTGCCATACCTATCGCCCAACTGTATGCTATCCGACATAGCATCGGTAAAAACAGGATTAAAGGAGTTCTACGAAAAGAGTGGTCATCCTTTCGTATCAACCCACCCAATGTTCGGACCAACATTCGCCAATTTGCGCGAATTGCGTAAAAATCATGCCATAATCATTGCAGAAGGAGACCATTTAGGCAAAGTATTTTTCAAAGATTTTTATGGTTCACTTGGTCTAAACTTGCACGAATACACCTTCGATGGGCACGACGAAACAATGACCTATGCACTCTCTATCCCATTTGTTGCCACAATGACATTCGCCGCTAGTATGCGATACCCTGATGCACCTGGTACAACATTCAATCGTCATCTCGAAACAGCAAAAGGCGTCTTATCTGAAGACGACTATCTACTCTCTGAAATACTTTTCAGTCCATACACACCTGAAAAAATAGACCAAGTAATATCGCAAATGAAACGACTGAAAGACATCATTGAGAAGAAAGATTCGCAAGAGATGAAAGACTACCTAACCGAACTAAGAAAAAACATATTTGGTTAAAAGAAAAACTACGACAATATCATGAAAAAGAATCTTGGTACAATCTGCATACATGGAGGATGGAAACCTACCAAAGGCGAACCACAACAACTCCCCATCTATCAGAGCACAACATTCAAATACGACACAAGCGACCAAATGGCTCGTCTTTTCGACCTAAAAGACGAAGGCTACTTCTACACCCGCCTAGCTAATCCCACCAACGACGCTGTAGCTAAAAAAATTGCAGCACTCGAGGGCGGTGTCGGCGCTATGCTTACATCGAGCGGACAAGCAGCCAATTTTTACGCCATTTTCAACATATGCCAAGCAGGCGACCACTTCATAACAAGTAACACCATCTATGGCGGAACATACAACCTCTTTGGTGTAACAATGAAAAAATTAGGTATAGAATGTACCTTCATCGATCCTGATTGGGATGATGCGAAGATTGAAGCTGCTTTTAAACATAACACCAAATGTTTCTTTGGCGAAACAATATCGAACCCTGGCGGTAATGTGTTTGACATCGAACGATTTGCCAAAATTGCGCATAAACATGGTGTGCCACTTATAGTTGACAACACATTCGCTACTCCTATCAATTGCCGTCCATTTGAATGGGGATGCGACATAGTAACACACTCAACAACTAAATATATGGACGGACATGCAACTCAAGTGGGTGGCGTTGTGGTCGATAGTGGCAACTTCGATTGGGAAGCTCAGGCCGACAAATTCAAATGTCTCACCACACCTGATGAAAGCTACCATGGCTTAACATACACCAAAGCATTTGGTAAGATGGCCTATATGACTAAATTAGTAGCTCAACTCATGCGCGACCTTGGGTCGATTCCAGCTCCACAAAACTCATTTTTGCTTAACCTGGGGCTCGAAACACTACATCTGCGCATGAAACGTCATTGCGAAAACGCACAGGCTGTAGCTGAATGGCTCGAAAACAATCCAAAAGTAGCATGGGTGAATTATTGTGGACTAAAGAATAACAAATACCACGCATTGGCTGAAAAATACCTCCCTAATGGTTCGTGCGGTGTTATTGCATTTGGTTTAAAAGGTAGTCGAGAAGAGGCTATTAAATTCATGGACAACCTCGACTTTATAAGCATTGTAACACACGTTGCTGATGCTCGCACCTGTGTGCTACACCCAGCCAGTCACACCCATCGTCAGCTCTCCGACGAGCAATTGCGCGAAGCTGGCGTTGCTCCTGACCTCATACGTCTATCGGTTGGTATCGAAGATGTTACAGACATAATTGCCGACCTTGAACAAGCTATGGCAAAAATGTAACAAAATACATACACAAAAAACGCTTTCTCCAAATAAAACAGAGAAAGCGTTTTTTTATCAGTAAAAGAATATTCGTTTATTTCACGCGCCCAGCAGCTATCCAGTTTGTAACATAGTACTCTTGCGATAAATCACTAACAATAACACCTTTTGATGTGCTTGAGTGAATGAATTTATTCTCTTTCAAGTAAATACCAACATGATTTGGTGTTGATGAGCGTTTACCATCGGTACGAAAAAAAACCAAATCGCCTTCACGCAACTGACTCTTCTTTATCTTGGTGCAATTGTCGGATAACATACCCGACGACTGGCGTGTGAGAGTTTTCCCATATACACTTTTATATATCATATAAGTCAGCCCAGAACAGTCGACACCACTCTTCGATGTTCCGCCATATTTATACTTAGCTCCAACCCACGATGCACACTCACTATAGAGCTTCACATTATCACCACTCGATGCACTTACTCCCAATTTCTTACAATTGCTTGCATGACTTCCACTTGCTGACGTTCCTTTTCCCGAAGACGTTGAACTGCCTCCACTTTTACTTGATCTGCCACCATTTGAATAACCATTGGTATTAACCGACCAATTTTTCTTTTTTGTGGGCTGCTTTATTTGTGTGCTCGAGCCACAACTAACAAGAAATAGAGCTATGGCTACAATAAAAATAGTATGTCGTAGACTACGCATTTTGACTATCATTTCTCCCAATATTCAATCACTCGTTCAGCTATCTCAACCACATTACCATTGCTCCATGTCGTTCTACGTGTCCACTCACCTCTTTCATCTGTTTCATAATCGTAAGTGTAAACTCGTACACCAACATTGTCAACTATGGTCATTTTCTTAGCCAACCATTGTTTGCCAAAGATAACAAGAGGTCGGAATCCATACGAAAACGTTATTATTTGCGCAGCATCACCATCTTTGCATACAGAACGCAATGTTCCGTTGTTGTTATATCGATAGTCTGTATTGATAACTTCACCATCATGATATGTCTCTGTAGTACGCACATATAGTTTTTCATGTCTAACACGTGTTGTTCCTATTGTTATAGCAATAGCATCGGTCATTCTCATAAGCGTACATAGGTTGTTTGAGTCGTTTTGTTCATATAATGTTTGCAAAGTGCGTTTGCCATTAGCATCGCGCATAGTTGCCACATATTTAACTCCATCGCGATATTGATAAAGCGTGCCTGTCAATTTTTGTCCATCAGAATCAAATGTTCGTCTACTCTGAATATTTCCTGCGGCATCGTATATGTGCTCAACACAACTTACTTGTCTACCCTTTTGTACCAAACCTCGCTCAAATATTGGCTCAAATGTAGTTTCAGTGTATTGCTTCACTGCTGAGTGGAATCCGTCGGTTTGGCAATCACTAAAACCTATTGGACAAACGCCATGAGGTATAGTTTGTCCATACATAGTTGCGACAACCGTCCACAGAGCCATAATTATTGTTGCTATATATCTCATTGCTTAATTCGAAAGAAATCAGAACCGATAACAATGCGCCATCTGAGGTTCAAAGGTATAAAAAAAGAGCAGCATTTTAGCTATCTTTGCAACATTAGATTGGATACGGAACTACTCCGCCAAACAATATGACCAAACAACATTTACAGCCAAATACTATGCTCCCCGATGGGTTGCCAATGCCACGACGTTTGTATTCAGTAATTGCAATAACGCTCGGATTGTTTTCATCGATGATGAACTCAACCATTGCCAACGTAGCATTACCAACCATAGCACAAAACCTTAACATTACAGCAGCCGACTCTATTTGGATAATCAACGTTTACCAAATTGCCTCAATTATATTTTTACTACCATGTTCAACCATTGGCGAAATATATAGCTACAAACGTGTCTTGCTAAGCGGCTTGAGCATATTCACCATAGCATCACTTTGCTGCTCTTTTTCTAACAACTTTGCTACACTCATTTTCTTCAGAATAATGCAAGGCTTTGGTTCTGCAGCTATGGTTTCGGTCAACATGACACTCATTCGCTTAACCTATCCTCAACGCTATTTATCACAAGGCATCGGCCTTAACTCCACCTTTGTAGCAATTTCGTCGGTAGGTGGACCCGCCATAGCATCAGCCGTAATGTCGTTTACAACATGGCCATGGCTTTTTGCACTCAACGTTCCATTGGGCATTTTTGCTGTTGTGTTTGGCATTTGGGCATTGCCCGAAAACCCAATCAAAGCTACCGAACGCCACTTTCCAAAAACCGATGCACTACTCAACGCGCTACTATTTGGTGGTTTAACAATGACAATGGAAGGCCTCATGCATGGCTTTAACACTTGGATAACTATCAGTATTGCCACACTTACCATCGTTACCGCCATAATATACATACCCCGACAACTGCACCAAGAGACCCCAATATTACCATTCGACTTACTCCGCATACGCGTATTTAGTATGTCGATACTAACCAGCATTACTTCATTTGTAGCACAAATGACGGCAATGACAGCACTACCCTTCTATCTTCAACACCAATTAGGATTCAGTGTATCGGAAGCCGGAATATTATTTACAGCATGGCCTTGTGTCGTAATGGTTACAGCACCATTATCGGGCTTTATGATGAAAAAAATACACCCTGGCATTTTAGGTGGTATAGGTCAGATTATGATTATTGCAGGATTAATACTAATAGCCACAACTACATACGGAACATCAAAAATAGATGTTGTTTGGCGACTTATGCTGTGTGGTGCAGGCTTCGGACTCTTTCAATCGCCAAACAATAGCGTCATCATCATGTCGGCACCACAAAGTAGGAACGGGAGTGCAAGTGGTATGTTGGCTACCGCACGTCTATTAGGACAAACCACAGGAGCTATGCTCGTAGCACTTATGTTCAATTTATACGCCACAAATGGCTCTCGCATCGCCCTATTAACAGCCGCAGCTATTGCTTTTGCTGCATGCATATTATCGGTATCAAGAATAAAATTACAAGTAGAGAATATTGGCAAATAAAAATACACTACAAAAAAACGCTTCTGCATATTGTGCAGAAACGTTACAACCTTTTGAGCCGATACCCGGACTCGAACCGGGGACCCACGCATTACGAATGCGTTGCTCTACCAACTGAGCCATATCGGCAAATCCGAGTGCAAAAGTACTGGTTTTATTTTAATACACAATAGATAAATAAAACGTTTTTGAGAAAAGTCCACAACATCAAACGCTCTACAAACACTGTTCTAAGCCACCTAATAAACATATTTTCAATAAATAAGCCACTATAAAAGCTAAAAACACACCCTTTTTGTTAATCTATTTGAACGGCAATCGATATTAGTAAAAATAATCAGAACTTAGCGGTCGAAAAACCAAAATATAGTCTAAGAAATAAATCTATAAGTATTTCGGCTTATGACAACAAAGAGTATCATAGCTATAGCACTTACAACTATTAGTTTGGCAGCGTGCAGAGTAAATAATGAACACGAATGCCCCAAAATAGTTATGGGACGTATAGTAGCAGAAACCGCCAAAACATTCACGCTACTAACCAACGATGTTTGTACCATATGGCCCAAAAACAATGCAATAGCATATAGTAATCGTTTCTTTATAAACGACTCTGTAGCTGTAAAATATCGGATGGAAAAGAAACAGATGAAGATTGATGATGTAATACTTATTTCACATCAAAATGCCATCAACAACGTTACCGAACTCTTTGTCGGTTCGTG
>JBGUYH010000192.1:0-2848 GCA_045118595.1 Bacteroidales bacterium
TGGCACACTGCGATGAGGCAAGAACAATGTTGCGTAAACTTACCGATTGGTTTATTGGCGTGACGAATAATCTGACAGACGAACAAATTGAAGATATGCTCAGAAGCGAGCATGGCGGACTTAATGAGGTATTTGCCGATGTATATGCCATAGAAAAAGATGCTAAGTATTTAACTTTAGCAAAACGCTTTTCGCACAAGAAAATACTTAATCCGCTTTCACAACAACGCGATGAGTTGACTGGTATTCATGCCAATACGCAGATACCTAAAGTAATTGGTTTTGAACGTATTGCCGAATTGGCTAACGAACCATCGTATCATAGTGCAGCTGCATTCTTTTGGGACGATGTAGTGGGTAAACGTACAATATCGATAGGTGGAAATTCGGTGTGCGAGCATTTCCATCCAGCCACCGACTACACATCAATGCTTGAAAGCGAGCAAGGACCTGAAACGTGCAATACCTATAATATGTTACGACTCACCAAGCTACTTTTTGCTGCAGAGCCACAAGCTAAATACGCCGACTATTATGAGCGAGCATTGTTCAATCATATATTGTCGAGTCAAAGTCTTAGTCAAGGTGGGTTCGTCTATTTTACACCAATGCTACCAGGACATTATCGTGTCTACTCGCAACCGCAAACCAGTTTTTGGTGTTGTGTAGGCTCTGGTATCGAAAATCATGCACGTTATGGTGAAGCTATATATGCTCACAATGCCAATACACTATATGTCAATCTGTTTATCTCATCAGAACTAAACTGGGCAGAAAAGGGTTTGAAGATAAAACAAATGAGTGGCATTGATAACGGGCATGGTGAATGGACTGAAATAGCCATAGAAAAGGGCAATTTGAGCAAAGATTTGCAACTGCAGATACGCATACCTGGATGGGCAACTCAAGGTGCACAAGCTATGACAATCATCAACGGACAAGAGAATTACGTGACATTATCGGGCGACTATGTTAGCGTTCCTGTCACATACAATGGCAAGCCCACAACAACATTTCGTATTCAATTTCCAACACAGCCTGTTGTAGCAGAACAGTTGCCCGACGGTAAGCCGTACTACTCGTTACGTCACGGACCATATGTATATGCTGCACAGATAAGCACTGCCGACCAAGTGGGCATCTTTGCCAATGATAGCCGTGGTGGACATATAGCTGTAGGACCTCGTTTTGACCAAAATCAGATACCTGTGCTTGTGGCTGATAACATCGCCGATGCACTTACTAAGTTTGTCTATAACAACGGAAAACTCACTGCGCCAATGTTTGTTAATGGTGAAGAAAAGAACATAACACTCGTTCCATTCCATACCATTGATGGCGCTCGTTACAATGTCTATTTTCGCCTAAGTTCAAGTACCGAATATGCCTCGCTGATGAAAGCTAAGGCAGAGCGTGAGGCTGAATTGCGCCGTGAAGCAGAACGCACCATCGACAAAGTAGTGTGCGGTGAACAACAACCTGAAAGCGACCATTTTATAGCTTATAGCCAAAGTAATATAGGTAATACCAATGGTGTGCATTGGCGCGAAACAACAGACTATTTTACATATACCATGAAATTGGCAAAGGCAAAGCAACTATCTATAGCAATGGAGAAAAATGCCGACAGAAAATTAGTTGTAGAGATAGATGGTGATAAAATACAGACGATAAAAGGCGATAGTGAACAAGTAGTGATAAGTTTGAAGAAAAATTATTCTGATGCAACCAAAGTAACTATCAGAACTATTGATGGAAAAATAACGCCACGTGTAAAGAGCGTAAAGGCTTTAAAATAGACACAAAATAATAATAGGTATATTAATTAAGAGCCGATTGCAGTTGCATTCGGCTCTTGTTTTTTATACTAATAAAATAGCAACGCCTCCACTTTTTATAAGTGGAGGCGTTGCTTTATGTTCGATGGTTATCTTACGATAACCTTCTGTGTTGTATTAGCAGTTTTAACAATGTAGATTCCATTGCTGTTTACTGTTACGTTATTTGTTACACCACTGAAAATTTGTTGACCAGTAACAGAGAATACTTTGACATTTGTAGCCTCGCTGAGAATGATAACATTACCAACACTCTTTACACTCAATCTATCTGCCTCTGTGTTGCTAATGGCAGTTGGTGTAGGAGGATTGTGATCGATAACTTCACCATTGATGCTGTAGAAATAGTTAACCCATTCCGATGCCTTGTATGCTTCCAATGCCTCTGCTGGAACTGTGAGAGCACATGTTGAAACCCATTCCGATGGGAACGAAGTCTCAGTAATGGCTGGGGGAGTGGTAGTCTGAATAGTGAATGTAGTTACATTGGTAAGGTTTGAAAATGCAAGAGCATTGATACTTGTTAGAGACAAAGCATTGATAACAATAGCCTCGTATTTTTGTGCAACGTCATCTTTCATCATTTTGGTTGTTCCTGAACCTAATTCTTTAACATAGACATCTTGTCCAGCATCTGATGTTTTTGTTCCGTTGTAAAAATTTTTTACAGTTAAAGTTGTTGTTTCGTCTTCATTAAATAAAGTAATTTGCATATAGAATATGCCATCTACTTCTCCTAATGAATTGTATGATTGTATGCTTGTGCCAGGTATGCTCATGGCCATCGCACTTAGCGTAGCAACGCAAGATAAAAGAGTAGTTGTAATTAGTCTTTTCATATTCGTCTGTTTTATGATAGTTTAGCGCAATGATAATAATCTTTGTCGATTAAAGCAAAAAATGTAAAAATATTTTTCTTCTCCTTCCCTTTATCCCTACCTATAATATTATGCATAGATTGTATATGTCATAGTGTATTTGTCGTGGTGCATTTATGCAAGTGGCAAAAT
>JBGUYH010000193.1:0-7419 GCA_045118595.1 Bacteroidales bacterium
TCGCCCTCTGTTTCAGAGTCGAGGTTGAGTAGTATATCGCCATTGAGCAATCCGCTTTTTAGCCCCGATGCGCCCACCATGCTAGTCTCTTCGTCGATGGTGACGAGTAGTTCAAGCGGACCGTGCACTGCATCTTTGTCGGTTAGTATGGCCATAGCGGCAGCCACTCCCATACCATTGTCGGCACCAAGTGTTGTACCATTTGCATGCACCCACCCATTGTCGATGATGGTTTCTATTGGATCAGTTTCAAAGTTGTGTTTTGTATGGTCGTCTTTTTGCGGAACCATATCGGCATGCCCTTGTAGTATTACACCTTTTTTGTTTTCCATACCAGGTGTAGCAGGTACGCGAACAATAGTGTTTCCGCATTCGTCGCGAAAGGCTTCATAGCCAAGTTGCTGTGCGTAGTTCTTTATATATTCGAGTGCCTGAATGGCGTGTGCCGATGGGCGTGGTATTTGCGTTAGTGCAAAGAAATTGTTCCACACACCTTGTGGTTGTAATGCTGTTATTTCTTTTCCCATGTTCTTACTTTTTTGTAGAGTTTCTGTAGGTTTCGCTTATGTTACCTATTTCGATAAGCGAGCCGTTAATCGTATTTAGTTTGATAGAGTGTGAGCCATCGAGCAAACTAATAGGTAGAGTGGCTTCTTGTCCGTTTTGGCTGCAAGGAATATCAGCCTCGGTAAGTAGCACATTTCGGTCTATTATCTTTACGTTTATTATTCCAGGTATAATGTAGCGCAATCCGGTGAGTGGGTTTTGTTTGCGTTGCTTTGAATCGGCTGAATATGTGTTTATCTTGCTTGCCGCTGAGAAGTCAAGGTCGATATATACAGGTTGTCCAGTGATGTCCATTGCATCCATAAAACCGTCACTTTCTGAGAATCGGAATAGCACGGTACTAGTAAGACTTGTAGCTCCTGGTTCGATGTTGAAGTATTTTGTAATTATAATTTTTTCCTCTTTGCCAGTGAAGAGTGATAGATACTCTTGTTCCATGCGGTCGATTTCGGCAAATACTTTATTGTATGAACCTTCGTCGTTGAGTATTGTTGCGTCTTCGCCACCAAGCAATGATATGCGTTTATCTCTGAGTCTATAGATAGAGAGTGCAGCCTCTTCTGCCATGGCTGCTGTTGATGTTTTGGTGAGCACGTTACGACCAAGTCTGACGTTGTCGAATGTGAGTTCGGGTATGGTGTTGTTGTTCTGATTGGTGTGTGTGTGCTTTTTGTGCTTTGTTGGTGTGCTTATGTTTATACCTTCGAGTATTCCGTTGTTGGTTAGTTTTATTGCAGGTAGTTGTGTGCCACTTATTATATATGTGCGGTTTTTATCAGGTGTGCCGTACGACTCGATGCTTACATGTTTGATATGCCATGTTTTGCTATCTTCTGTTATTACATTGTCGAGATTTAGAAATTTATTAGAGTAGCGATAATATGGTCCGGCTTTTCTGATAGTTACTTCTGCTTCAACTTTTATTCTGAGCATAGTCTTAGGAAGCGAGTAGATGATATTGCCATTAATTGCATCGGCTTCTTGGTTTATTGGGGTAATGGTTATTGTCTCTTTGTCTTTAGCCCATAGCGATGTGCCTGCTGTGAGTAGGGCGAGTAGTATTGTTGCAACTTTAATCATTTTCTCTGTTTTTATCGTTTTATGCAAAGATAAGTATTAATTACGAATGACAAGTTATGAGTTGTGAGTGACTAATTGTAAATATCTACATATTATTATGTGTGCCAAACTATCAATTGTTAACTGTCAATTGTTTTAATCGCTCTTCAAGTGCACGCATCTCGTCACGGAATTGTGCGGCCGCAATAAAGTCAAGTTCTTTGGCTGCTTTTTTCATGTTTTTCTGTGCAGTAGCTATGGCTTTTTCCAACTGTGTTTTCGATGTATATGTAGCTTCAGCTTCGGCAACCATTGCCTCTTGTTTTGTTTGCTCTGTATACTCTTTAATGTTGGCAGTTTGTGTTAATAGGTTGTTAGTTAGTGCTTTATTGAGTGCTTTGGGAGTGATGTGATTGCGTTCGTTGTATGCCATTTGCTTAGCTCTACGTTCATTGGTCGAGTCGATAGTTGCTTGCATTGATGGTGTTATTTTGTCGGCATACATAATCACGCGCCCATTGAGGTTGCGAGCTGCACGACCTGCTGTTTGTGTTAGTGAACGTTCCGAACGTAAGAATCCCTCTTTGTCGGCATCAAGTATGGCAACAAGCGACACTTCAGGTAGGTCAAGACCTTCGCGTAGTAGGTTGACACCAACAAGCACATCGTATTCTCCAGCTCTGAGATCTTCCATTATTTTTATGCGGTCGAGTGTGTCAACGTCGGAGTGTATGTATGCTGTGCTTATCCCCATACGTATGAGGTAGTCGCTTAGCTCCTCGGCCATGCGTTTGGTTAGTGTAGTAACGAGAGTGCGTTCATGTATCTTTATGCGTTCGTTTATTTCGTTCATCAAGTCGTCAACTTGGTTTACGCTTGTTCTAACGTCGATGATTGGGTCAAGAAGTCCAGTCGGACGCACCACTTGCTCCACATATACTCCACCACTATGTTCTAATTCATATTCGGCAGGAGTGGCGCTAACGTATATTATCTGATTTGTCATCTGCTCAAACTCTTCGAATGTGAGCGGACGGTTATCTTTAGCAGCAGGTAGTCGGAATCCATATTCCACCAATGATTCTTTGCGCGAGCGGTCACCGCCATACATGGCTCTAATTTGTGGTAGTGTCACATGGCTCTCATCTACAACAATGAGAAAATCTTTTGGAAAATAATCGAGCAAGCAGAATGGTCGAGATCCTTCGCTTCTGCCATCGAAATAGCGCGAATAATTCTCTACACCAGGACAATAGCCCAACTCTTTTATCATTTCAATATCATATTCCACACGTTGTTGCAAGCGTTTTGCTTCTATGTTTTTACCCTCATCTTCAAATTTATGCACTTGTAGCATTAGGTCGTCTTGTATCTGTCTGATAGCTTGTTGTGTGCGATCTTTTGAGGTGAGAAAAATATTAGCAGGGAATATTTTGAACGATTCACATTTCTCAATTGTGTTATTGTTGAGTGGGTCGAATGTTTCGATGCTCTCTATTTCATCGCCCCAGAAGATGATGCGCAAAGCGTAGTCGGTATAAGCAAGAAATATATCGACAGTATCGCCTTTGACGCGGAATGTTCCATGTTCGAATGCAACTTCATTTCGGCTATAAAGCGAGTCGGTTAGTGCTCGTAAAAATGATGTTAGCCCTATGTTTTGCCCTATTTTTACATCGATAACACCTGCATAAAAGTCGTCAGGATTGCCTAATCCATATAAGCACGACACGGATGATACTATAATAATATCGCGTCGTCCCGACATTAATGCCATTGTTGAACTAAGGCGCAGTTTATCAAGTTCATCGTTTATAGCGAGGTCTTTTTCTATGTAAGTGTCGGTTGATGCTATGTAGGCTTCTGGTTGATAATAATCGTAATACGAAACAAAATATTCTACAGCATTGTTAGGAAAAAACTCTTTGAATTCACCATAGAGTTGTGCTGCCAATGTTTTGTTGTGGCTTAGCACAAGTGTCGGTCGATGTGTTTTTGCTATTACGTTGGCAATAGTAAATGTTTTTCCAGACCCCGTAACACCTAATAGTGTCTGATGTTTCACGCCATTATTTACACCCTCAACAAGTTCTTTGATAGCTTGGGGCTGATCGCCAGTTGGACTATATTTAGATATTAGTTCGAAATCCATGTGGTTTGTGTGAATGAAAAAGAGGCTGCTTTTTGAGGCAGCCTCTTTGATAAATATCTGTGTTACATCTGTTTTTAACGACGTTTTACGCGTTTAGCATTACGCTTGTAGATGCGTCTGTTACCTAAGTAAGTTCTACGATTGTACTTAGACGAAATCTTGAATCCAGAGCTATAGAACTTGTAAGAAACACCCACCATGATAGTACCTATCATATCATAGTTAAACTCACCTAGTATGACACCATCGTCAACATTTGATTTGCGGCTATCGTGTCCATCAAGTTTATCAGAGTTGCCACCAAATGGACAAACGAGTTTTGTTTCTAGTCGAATACCCCAGTTATTGTCGTAGAAATATCGTACACCCATATCAAGGTAAGCCATTGGAGCAACAGAAAATTTGTTGATGTCAAAATCCTCTATGCTTGCAGCACGTTCCATATATGGGCTCGTGTTGTCAGGGTTGAAGAATAACACACCAATACCTGCACCAACGTATGGCTCAAAAAGTCGTTTGTCGAAATAATATCCACCAGTGTTGAGAAAACGATAATCAACACCTGCATCCCATGTGAAGTAAAGGCTATGGAATTTTGCAGGCCAAAACATTCGGTTTATTTCACCTGCTATTAAACCACCATCGATGTCGGTTCGAACATCTATTGTAGTAGTTAGCTCTTTACGTGCAGTAAGTTCACCACTGAAGTGAATCATCTTATCTTCACATACATCTCCATAAAAGTAGTTTGGACCACCTTTAACTTCAGCACTGAAACCGCGCAATATCCAAGGTACCACTTTTCGCTTGCTATATTGTGCGTTAGCAGTCGTGGCTATAGTTGAGACAACTACGGCTAATATCAGTAAACACTTATACATTTTTGTTTTTCTTTTTCACTTTTTACATAACCCTCGCTTTCTCAGCGTCGAAGGGTTTACGGAAACATCATACTCTTTGTTTCTGTAAAATTTAAAAGAGTAAAGGGTTTAATGTTTTCCATTTTAACTTGTGAACGGAGTTAGCAGTACACAAAGTCGGTTCAAAGTTAGTGATATTTTTTTCCTAATAAGTCCGTTCGTGTATTTTTTTTGCATTAATTTAGTCGGTGCAAATACAAAAAAAGCGATAGTTATAAGTTGTCGCCATTAATATTTAACTTATATAGGCATATTATGAATATATTAAACGATGTATCGCTCAAAGATTTAAATACATTTGGCATTGATGTAAAAGCTCATTGTTTAGTTTGTTGTGATACTATTAGCGACTTGCAAACAGTGGCCAAACAGTCAGGTGATGGACGAAAGTTAGTATTGGGTGGTGGTAGTAATGTGCTTTTTATGTCAGATTTTGATGGCATCGTCATACATCCATGTGTACAAGGTATTGAGGTGATTAGTGAAACTAACACTGAGGTAGTGGTTCGTGCTGGTGCTGGTGTAGTGTGGGACGATTTGGTGGCGTATGCTGTTGCACATGATTATCAAGGTATCGAAAATCTATCGGGCATACCAGGTACAGTTGGCGCTTCACCTGTGCAAAATGTAGGCGCTTATGGCATGGAGGCTGGACAAGTAATATGTCGCGTAGCTGGTTTTATGCTTAATAATGGAACTAGCTTTGTTTTGAGCGGTAATGAATGCAATTTTGGTTATCGCAATAGCATATTTAAAAATGAGATGAAGGATCAAGCTGTGGTGGCTGTTGTTGATTATAAGCTAAGAAAAGGTGGCGAACTTAATCTTGACTATGGCGCAGTGCAACAAAAGGTTGATGAGTTAGGTGGTGTGTCATTGTTCAATGTGCGTAGAGCTATAATTGATATACGTAATAGCAAATTACCAGATCCGAAAGAACAAGGTAGTGCTGGTAGCTTTTTTAAAAATCCTGAAGTATATGTAGCTGTGGCTGATGATATACGTCAGCACTATCCGCAAATGCCATCATACAATCTTCCCAATGGTAAGGTGAAAATACCAGCAGGTTGGCTTATAGAACAAGCTGGTTGGAAAGGAAGAACCTTGGGTAATGCTGGCGTACACTCAAAGCAGGCTTTAGTCCTAGTGAACAATGGTAATGCTACTGGACGTGATGTTATGCAATTAGCTGAGACTATACGTGCCGATGTGCGTAGTATGTTTGGTATCGGACTTGAAATGGAAGTGTGCCTAATATAAAATTGAGATTACTCAATGGTTTAATATCTCAATTGTGAACAGAGTTTTTAAATATTTCTGAAAAGTATATCTTCTTTAATGCGTTGAGTGCATCGGCTTTGCGTGTGGCTAAACTATCAGGCATTGAACTGATAATGTATTCGGTATTAATGCCGATGGTGCAACTTAGCGAATCGGCAAGTAAATTTTGTCCCACTTTGAAATAATTGGCATTACTCAATGTTAAATTAGCCATAGTTGGTATAATATCAGAATGACTACCCATGCGTGTTGTGTCGGCATTGATATTTATGTTGTTTGGGACGTATAAATATAGTGGTACAGAATAACGCATCCACATGTTATTTTCATCATTAGGCAAGATGAGTCGAATATTATGGTCGCCAGTTATTGCAACTATTGTATTCTGAGCTGCCGGTGAGGCTTTTAGGCGTGTCATAAAGCGTCCGAGTTCATTGCTCTCATATTGGTAACCATGTAGATATTCGGTAGTGGTAGCATTGTCGGTTGCAAAAGCGTTCAGTGTGTTGTCGTTCAATTCAAAATGACCAAATTGGTAATCGTTGGGGAATTCGAACGGAGTGTGACTTGTCGATGTGAGGCATAGCATAAATTGTGGTTTGCTATGAGGTTGACATAGCTTGTCGTTTACATATTGTAGCATATCATGGTCGTATACGCCCCATGTGCGATTGCATTCGGCATTTGGCATAGCATCGAGCATCTCATATTTGCCAATGACATGTTCAAATCCTTGATGTGGAAGGACTTCGAAAAGGTTGCGCCACGATATTTCGATACCTGACACAAATGATGTTTCGTAGCCATTGTTAGCAAATAGTTTTGCACTTGCTGTTGGATAACTAATATTACGATAAGCCGATGTAAACATGTGTGGATAGGCTGCACTTATTGTCATGTGCTCAACAGCATCAATGGTTCCGTTCGTTGCCGATAAGAAATGGCGGAACAAAATATCAGTATCGAGGTGCTGACGCATTTCGCCAAGCAACTCCATGCCATATAATTTTTCATAGTCGATAAGGCGATTGCTCCAACTTTCGGTTAGTATTATCACCACATTCATATCTTTTGCTTTGGGCTCTGGCGATGTGGTGGCAAATAGTGCATCGTGAATGCTAATATTTTTAGCACTATCGATGCTAATACCCAACCATGTTGCTATGGCTTCTGATGAGTTACTAAAATTGTAATGTGCTAATATCTCATCGTCGGTTTGTAATTTGAATTGTTTCTTCTTTTCACTCCATGCTTTCTACATCATAAAAGCAGCGTTTGCTACACAGTCGTTGAGCATTGATGATGGCGAAACGTAAATATCTTCTGAGCGCAATGGGAATGTACCTATGTTTCCGCGTATGGCAATGGGGATTATTAGCAAGCTTGCTGCAATTACTACTTTTTGTTTTTTTGTCGATGTAATTGTATTCTGTGTTATAT
>JBGUYH010000194.1:0-15961 GCA_045118595.1 Bacteroidales bacterium
TTATGCCGCTGCTACCCATAATAGTTGGTTGGTTGTCGATAACTTCCATGCGAGTAAAATTGCCTCCAACCGATAGTCGATGATAGAAGTCGTAACGTAGCGAGGCGTTGAATCCTTTTGTGTGTACGTTGCCATAGTTGACGTATGACGCTCCACTCTTACCGCCACTCAAACTAACTATGTTGCGTTTGATATAATCGTCGGTATTGCGATAAACGAAACCTATTTCGGCATACAAACCATGCCGCCCAAAATTCTTACCAATGTTGATACTCACGTTTACATTGTCGCTCTGCTCTGGCTTGATGCTCATGTCGCCACTCTCAAGGTCGTCATCGCCAAACATCTCTTCAATAGTTGGTAGTCGGCAAGCCTTTTCATAGCTAAGTTTGAGTTGCAACAATTTTAGCATTTTCACCGAACCTGCAGCTCCATATCCCCAATGGTCGATGTAGCTCGTATGCTTTACATACTCTTCGCTATTGCTTGTCGTAGCCATTGGTCCGCTCACACTTATTCGATAATATTTAGCAAAAGCTGATATATTCCAACGTTCCGAAGGCATAACTATGTATGATAGTCCGCTTATGTTTTTGTGCGTTATTTTATGTATGCCAGCCGAAAGATCTGTTGTAGAAGCTAAATGCTGAATATTTTCACGCTCAAACGAATTAAATGTATGGCTTGCCTGAATGCTATGCTGACTATTGATGCGCCATGTAACCAAACCTTGTGTGCTCCATGTGTTGTTGATGGCTTCGTTACGTTGGTAGCTCTGTTCGCCAGGCGAATTTAGTCGCTTTGTTTCGCCATACCAATTGTATTTAACTTGCGATGTGTCGACGTTGGTGGTTGAATTGTGATTGTACTTCACATTTGCCATCAAATCAAGATGATTGTTGAAAAAACCATTGCGTTTGTATTCCATTTGTGGTTCAATAGACCACCCTTTACGATGTTTTGCACCATATACAATTATCTGTCGAACACCAGTTTGTATCTCTTTGTACATGTTACTCAACGTAACGCCAAACACAAGTCGGTCGGCCCAATTTTTATAGAGCACACCAGTCTTTATCTGTACAGCTTCATTGTGATACGTATCGTTGAAGTGTTTGACAGTTTCGGTCTTTTTAGTGTTAATTGCATTGCGCGTAAAATCTTCAACCGATGTTTGAACTTTATAATTGTTGTCAGAATAGTTTCCAATGATTTTTACCATTGTCATAACTCCCTTTTCGGTGCTTATGCCCCAATCGGCGTAGACTTTGTGTGTATTAAACGAGCCAAATGTGTACGTCACGTCGGCGTGCCAACCTTTTTTTTGTCGTTTGGTTACAATGTTAATGACTCCACCGATGGCATCGGTGCCAAATTTTACTGGCACAACACCTTTGTACACTTCGATGCTTTCAGCCATATTGACGGGTAGGTTGTTGAGACTTAGCGAACTGCCAGAACCATCTTGAGGCTGTCCATCGATAAAAACCTTCACATGTTTGCCACTAAAACCATCGAGCATAACATTCATATCGCTACCCACACCACCGCTTTCGCGCATCTTTATACCTGGAGCTTTCGCTAATGCATCGGATAGGTTTTTGCTCGAGTTGTACATTTCTGTAGCGTCGATAGCCACTGCGTTGTATGCCGATTTTTTTATAGCTCCTACGCCAGCTGTCGATTCTATTATAACTTCATCAAGTTCAATATCGGTAGGTTGAAGCTGTAGGGTTACATTAAGTGTCTTTCCTTTGATTGCTACTATTGGTTGCTGAGTTGTGGTATATCCCATATAGGTTGCAACCAGAATGTGTTTGCCTTCGCTTATTCTGAACTGAAAATGTCCGTTGGCATCTGTTGTTGTGCCTTTGTTGCTGCCACTTATTGCTATGGTGGCAAAAGGTAATGGTTCGTTTTTGCTATTAGTTACATAACCATCAATTAAGCATTGTCCAAAACTATTTAAAGTGCACAACATGAGTATAACAGTTATTGCAAACTGTGTCGCATTAGAGCGTTTTTTCATGTAAAAATAGTTTGAGTTTTTTTGTTGTCTTATTGCGATGCAAAATTCTCACAATTAATTCTGTGCTGAAATACTTAATTTTAGGTATTTTGAATAGCAACACTAACTACTTTTGACTAACGATAGTATTTTGTCGCAATGCAAAGTGGGTCAGGGTGTTTGTCGTAAATAAGAATTCCATAAACTAAGTAGCTCGTTATTAGTAATTAGTAATTAGCTTACAACTTTCCCTTTTTTGTGTAAAAACACAACTAATCACTATCTTTATTGTATATCTTTGCCCGAGAATAATAATTACATAATCAAAATGAACAAATTTCTATATGCCGTGTTTTATATCGGTGCACTATCTTTTCTAAGTGCTTGCGACGATGATGATAACACAATTACACACACAACCACAGACACCCCAGAAACAATTTCAGCAACAACCATTGAAGCTAATAGGTTTGTTTATGAAATAATGAGTGATTATTATCTTTGGTATAATGAAATGCCAGAAGACCTTGATTACACAAAACAATCAGATACCGAAGAGTATTTCTACTCATTATTATATAAAGGAGACCAATTCTCGTTCATCACTGATGATGCTGACTCTTATCTAAAATCAGAAGAGGGTATTTCGACAGATAAAGGTTGGGACTATACATTTATGCTTTACCAAAGCGGTAGTGAACAAGTAGTAAGCGTAGTGAACTATGTGTATGCCAACACTCCAGCAGCCAAGGCTGGTGCTAAGCGTGGCGATATAATAGTTACTGTCGATGGTACTAAAATGACAACATCGAACTACTCTGTTTTTGGTAACGAAACAGCAACATATGGTGCAAAACGTTATAATGCCGAGACTGATGCATACGATGATGTTACATACACAATAACAGCTACCGAAATAGAGGTTAGTCCTGTTGCTGAACATGCCGTTTTTGAAACAAAAGATGGCAAAAAAGTAGGCTACTTGCTCTATATGGATTACTATTCAGAGTTTAATGATGAACTTACTGATGTTTTAGGTGG
This sequence comes from Bacteroidales bacterium, assembly GCA_045118595.1. Taxonomy (GTDB): domain Bacteria; phylum Bacteroidota; class Bacteroidia; order Bacteroidales; family Marinilabiliaceae; genus W3P20-009. Next base: position 3,050 of record JBGUYH010000194.1, read on the forward strand.
ATTTAAAAACGATGGAGTGACCGAACTTATTCTCGATTTGCGTTATAATCATGGTGGTGAAATGACAGCAATGACTCACCTTTGTAGCCTTATTGCACCTGCTGCAAATGTTGCAAATTCAGATATGTTGGTTTGGTATAAATTCAATGATAAATTGCAGAAAAATTACAGCTATAGCAAAGAAAGTACATCTTCTAACTTTGAAGCAGAATTGGCAGCTAACTCATTAAACCTTAGCCGTTTGGTAGTGCTGACTGGCAGTAGCACATATTCAGCATCAGAAGCTACCATTTTGAGCCTCAAACCATATATGGAAGTATACACCATAGGCTATACCACAGGTGGTAAAAATACATCTATGTTTGTTATTACACCAGATATGATAACCAATTCGCGCACAGGAGCTGCATACTACAATAGCTCGATAAATAATTGGCTCATTGCTCCAATTGTAGCTCAATACTATAATAGCGAAAATGAAACATTCGATACTACCGATGGTGATGGTATGGCTCCTGATTATGAATTTAATGAGTATGGTGTGTCAGATATGGGCACACTTGGTACTGATACCGAACCACTTACTGCACTTGCAATCGAATATATTACAAACAATTCGATAACTACAGATAACAAAAAATCGGTGAGTGTTGCTCCTGAAATTGTAGCTCATTCAAACCGCATAGGTGGAGCTATTATGGAGTTCAAACATTAATAACGATTGTGTAATTATCTGAAAAATAGAAATAAAACTAATAAATGCTCCTATGAAAAAATTCAAAACAGCCATCATTGCAGTTATTGCAGCATTAGCTTTTTCAAGCTGCGGATATAACACAATGGTAGAAAAACAAGAGTCGGTTGAAGCCGCATGGTCGCAAGTAGAAAACGTTTATCAGCGCCGTGCCGACCTTATTCCAAATTTAGTGGCAACAGTGAAAGGCTATGCCGCGCACGAAGAGGAGACACTTACTAAAGTGGTGGAAGCTCGTTCGAAAGCAACAAATGTTACTATCGATGCATCGAGTCTTGATGAAGCTTCGTTGCAGAAATTTCAGCAAGCACAAGATGGACTATCGTCGGCGCTCTCACGTTTGCTTATGGTGCAAGAAAACTATCCTGATCTTAAAGCTAACGAGCAATTTCGCGATCTCCAAACTCAACTTGAAGGTACCGAAAATCGCATAACAGTAGAGCGTCAGAAGTTTAATGAAACAGCACGCGATTATAATACCTACATCCGAAAATTTCCTAACAATATTTTTGCAAGCATTTTCGGATTCGCATCGAAGCCTTATTTCGCAGCCAAAGCCGGGGCTGATGAAGCACCTGAAGTGAAATTCTGAAAAGATAAGACTTATGCATAATAACTTTCTGACGGATGCGCAATGTCACGACATTGAAGAAGCAATAGCAGAAGCCGAACTTAACTGTTCGGGTGAAATACGTGTGCATATCGACAGACATTGTTCTGCCAATGTTCTCGACGATGCAGCACAAACATTCGCACGTCTGAAGATGCACAAAACAGAACTCCGTAATGGAGTTCTGTTTTATATTGCTTATGCCGATCACAAATTTGCCGTCATTGGCGATAAGGGAATTAATGCACGCGTGCCACACGATTTTTGGAACGACGTATGTGGTATCTTGGCAGAGCATTTCGCACATAGCGATTTTGTTGGCGGATTAGTTGATGGTATTCGTTTGTGCGGACAAAAACTAAAAGAACACTTCCCATATCAGCAAGATGACATTAACGAACTACCCAACGAACTATCGTTTGGGCATGATATTACTGACTGAGCACGATGAAAAAAATCATAACAACTCTTTTTATTCTACTCTTATGCCTTCCATTTTCTGCAGCACAGGGTGTAGATATTGTGGCAAAACCTCAAGTAGAAAAACTTGTCAACGACTTTGCAGGTGTCATCAGCGATGAGCAAGCTGCACTGCTTGAAGATTCGCTTGCTCGTTATGCCCGACGTACGAGTACGCAAGTGTTGGTTATTACTGTGAGTGACTTGAATGGCTATGAGCCTGCCGACTATGCCTATCGCATAGGACAAACATGGGGCGTTGGACAAAAAGGTAAGAACAATGGTGTTGTTATACTTGTCAAACCTAAATTGTCTGATACAGATAAAGGTAGAGCATTTATATCATCAGGTTATGGGCTTGAGGGTGTTTTGCCAGACATAACATGTTCGCGCATTGTCAATAATGTTATGATACCATATTTTCGTAACAATGATTATCAGTCGGGCATTATAGCTGGTGCTATAGCTGTGATGAAAGCTTGTGAAGGTGAGTTTGATGGTGACCCAGAAGATGCCGAAACAGGTGCTGAGATTGGAATATTTATCTTCACTGTACTTGTTATTTTAATGTTATTATTGGCATCAAACAACAAAGAAAAAAAAGGTGGTAAGAAGGGTAAGAATAGCAAGATGAGCAATGGAGGTCTATTCGATTCTATTTTGTTAGGTAGTCTTCTTAGTAATAGTAACTCTAATTGGGGTTCGTTTAGTAGTGGTAGCGGTTCATTTAGTGGCGGTTTTGGTGGTTTTGGCGGTGGCTCATTTGGTGGTGGCGGCGGTGGCGGAAGTTGGTAATTGAATGTGATTATTCATTTCTCAATTCAATATCTTCTTTGAATTTCCAATATTTGCTACCTTTTTCATACCCATCGTAGCTAAAATCGGGACCATAGAAACGATATTCGCCAATGTACATTGAATTGAGTGGCGATAGGTGGTCGAACACAATGCTCTTTTTCTTTTCGTCCCATCTCATCATCATATTAACGCCTGCCGAATAGCGGAATACACGACGTGTATACGTAGCTTTTTCGTGCTCAAAAATGGGCGCTCCGAATCGGCATTTTTTACCATCGAACCACATGGGTTCTATTACTCGGGTCTTGGTAATTCCGTCGCTACCTTTGTAACCAAAAAGGGTGTAATAAACGGTTTTGTCGTAGTTTACTTCTACCATGTCGTAATAAACAGCTCCAAACCATTTTTCACTTGTTGTCTTTAGTCGTTCTGGGTTGTTTATCTCGGCCGTACAATCGTCGAGGTCGAACATATCTATTGAGCCGTTAAGATTACGTTTAAGCACTAGTCCACCGCATCTATTGGTCAGATCGCCAAATGCGTTCATATACGTTACTATGCGCATACGTCCGTTAGAGCTTGTTATGCAGTAGAGTCGTGGTAATCCACTGAGGTCGGCCGATAATCCATCGTCGTTACCAAGTAGTGAGTGTAAGCGTCGTTGTACTACGTCTTGTGCATGTTCCTTATCGGCATCAGTAGCCTCTATGTCGGCCATTGTTTCCATATCCATTCTGATGCGAATATCGGGCATCCACCATATGCGGTGACCGGTAACTGTGTCTGTTATTTCAAAGCCTACCATATGCCTACTATACGAAGGTCGCAATTGTCCTTGTGCATCAACATCATCGTCATCCATGCTTCGCATCTGTGCGCCATTGGTAATTCCAGTGATTACATCGGTGAATATGTTTGTTTGTTGCTTTTTTTCGTCAATGCGTTTGGCAACCCAGCATAGTGTAGCTTGGTTGCCTTCTGGTCGTAGATAGTATAGTATGGTGGTATTAATGCGTGGTATTGATAGTTTTCCGAGCGTTTGCGGACAGAATGAATCGAGTTCTTGAATTGTAGCCTTTTCAACAGCATGCAAAGCATCAATGGTCCATTGTACACGATCGTATTCATACTTGTTTTCGTCGGTAGTCGACAATAGTTTTTCTGCAGCTTTGTCTATTGCTGTTAAGTTGCTTTGTGCAATAGTTGCTGTACAAAAAACAACATTGACCACAAGATAAATTCCTGCGGTCAGTGTTGCCCGTATGTTGCGTTTGCTCATCGGTGCTTGTTTTTTATAATATTAATTCAGTTATCAATATTTGAGCATATTGATAACAGGATTAGCATACATTTTAAGTATGGTTTCATATATAAAGTCGCGGTCGGCATTTTCCAATCGACTTATGTGCTCGTTGATGTAGTGTAGGAAAGCACGTTGATCGTCGTCGGTGTACTTATCGGCAAACTTATTTGTTGAGTTAAGTAAGTCGTATGCCAAATAGTTGCCTGGCCATAACTTGTAGTTGCGGTGTATTTGTTTGTCGATAGCATCGGCAATGGCTTGCACTTGAGCGTTTTTGTTAGGGTCGGTTATTTGGCTTATCTCGTTTGCTATAGGTGTGCCAAATGTGAAGTGTACATGTCCCTTCTTTCCATAGATGCCCATCGACATGTGTGTGAGGTCTTCGCGTTGTGATTTTTTGTAGTCAGGGTTGTCGCGTTTCTGTTGGTATTGGTATGCTTTTAGGTAGTCGCATGGGTCATATTCATACGATATGCTAACAGGTACGAGGTTGAGTTCTTTGATATTCTCGATTACTGATTGCGATTTGCCACTTAAATTGAGCATTTTGATTACCGACCCTTGAGTTTGGTCGTTACCATCTTTCGAACGTCCTTCGCGTTGTGCTAACCAGATATTTTGATTTTGCTCTACTATAGAGTGGCGAATGAAAGCTGATAATGTTTCCGATGCACCCATCATCTGTCGCACAGGTAAGCCGCGTTTGACGATGAACGATTTATTGAGTTTTACAAGGTCGGTTATCCACTCATAGATGAGTAGGTTGTCGCCAATACCTATTTCTGTGGTGTTGAATCCGTTTTCGTGTAGTTTGACATTGAGAAATGCCGAGTCGAGTACGATGTCGCGGTGGTTGGTGATGAATAGATAACTCTGTTTTGGGTCAAGTTTTTCAAGTCCACTGGCTGTTACACCGTATGTAGCTGTTTTGATTATATTATTCAGAAATGGAATGATAAATTCGGTTTGAAATGCCTCTATTGAGTGTACCGATTTCAGTTTTGCTATCACAGCATCGACTGGCACACTGGGAAAGAGTGCTGGTATCATTCTGACGAAATAAGGTTCGTTGCAAAGTTCTTCGATAACAGTGCTTACTTCGCTATCGTTGAATGGTCTTATCTCATCAAATTCTGTGTTCTGCTGTTCCATATTTGTATCTTTCGTTTTTTATGTAACGTGCAAATATAACCTTTAATTCACACTCTACAATTTTTTCTGATGCTCTATTTTTACTCTGTTATCTCTTCGCCAATGAGAGTGGCTTGTGTAGCTGCTGTTATTTTTACTTTAACAAAATCGCCTTTTTTATGTCCTCCAGCAGGGAATACAACGGCTTTGTTTTGTGATGTTCGTCCCATAAGATCGGCACGCGATTTTTTTGAATATCCTTCGACTAAGACTTCAAATGTCTTGCCTACATCGCGTTTGTTGCTTTCGAGCGATAGCCTATTTTGCAGATCGATGATTTGCTGCAAGCGAGTTGCTTTTACGTCATCAGGTACGTCATCGGGAAGATGTTGTGCAGCGTAGGTGCCTGGACGTTCTGAATATCGAAACATGAATGCTGAATCGAATTGTGCCCATTCCATTAGGCTGAGTGTGTCGCGTTGGTCGTCATCGGTTTCAGAGTGGAACCCGCAGAATACGTCGGTTGATATGCCGCAGTCGGGTATGATGCGACGTATGGCGCTGATGCGATCCATATACCATTCACGAGTATATTTTCGGTTCATCACTTTCAGTATGCGGCTGCTGCCCGATTGCATTGGCAGATGAATATGGCGGCAAATATTGCTATGTGCTGCTATTACCTCAAGGGTCTCATCGGTCATGTCTTTGGGGTGCGATGTTGTGAAACGCACTCGCATGGTAGGCACTGCTTGAGCCACTATTGATAATAGTTGTGGGAAGGTAATCGGTTCTTTGCCTTCTTGGCAATAACGATACGAATTGACATTTTGTCCCAATAGAGTTACTTCTTTGTAGCCTCGCGTTTGCAAGTCGCGCACTTCGGCCAATATGCTTTCTACCTCTCGGCTGCGTTCGCGTCCGCGTGTATAAGGAACAATGCAGTAAGTGCAGAAGTTGTTGCAACCACGCATTATCGATACGAAGCCACTTACCGAACCATGTCCCATGCGCATAGGTAGCACATTAGCATAGGTTTCTGTGGTTGATAAATCAACACTTATGGCTTTCTGTCCCATCTCGGCTTGTGCCATTAGATGAGGTAATTCGAGGTACGAATCAGGACCAGCAACAAGGTCAGCGCCTGCATCAAAGAGTTTCTCTTTTGTACGTTCGGCCATGCAGCCTATTATTCCGATAACAACTTTGCGTTGGCGTTTGTGTACGGCTACAAGGTCGGCCAAACGACCTAATACTCGCTGTTCGGCATTGTCGCGCACCGAGCATGTGTTAACCAATATGGCATCGGCCTGAGCCATATCGTCGGTCAGAGAGTAACCTACAGTTTGCATTACCGAAGCAACAACTTCACTATCAGCCACGTTCATTTGGCAGCCGTAGGTCTCGATAAAAAGTTTCTTCTGATTGTCTGTATCGTTCATATTGTCATATTTCGGTCGCAAAGATACTATTTTAATTGCGAATGACTAATTCTAATTATTGGTTGCGAATGACTAAATTGCAATTCATAAATTATAATATCGTATATTCTAACTCGTAATGAGTCGTTCGTAATTCATAATTAATAGTATCTTTGCAAATTGATTGTATAAAACAGACAATTGTAGCTATTTTTTGCAAAAACATTCAAAAATATGAATATAGAACAGAAGCTTCAACAAGCTGTGGCCGACATTGTGGCTCAGCTCTATGGCTCACAAATCGATGCGAAAACCATTCAGGTTAATGTTACACGCAAAGATCAGAATGGCGACTACACTGTTGTGGTTTTCCCACTGCTCAAAATTTCTAAAAAAGGTCCGGACCAAACAAGTCAGGAGATAGGCGAGGCACTTGTTAAAACAGTTGCTGAAGTGGCATCGTTTGAAGCCATCAAAGGTTTCTTGAATCTCACCTTATCGAAAAGCTACTGGGCTAATGTGCTTGCTACGGCAGCTGCTGATGCAAACTATGGTTTTACAAAGGCCAATGCCGATGCACCGCTTGTGATGATTGAATATTCATCACCAAATACAAATAAACCTTTGCATTTGGGGCATATACGCAACAATTTGCTTGGCTATTCGTTGGCTCGCCTCATTGAAGTGAATGGCAATAAAGTAGTGAAAACTAATATAGTCAACGATCGTGGTATACACATCTGCAAGTCGATGTTGGCATGGCTCAAGTGGGGTAATGGTTGTACACCTAAGAGTCTGAACCAAAAAGGCGACCACCTTGTAGGCGACTATTATGTGAAATTTGATAAAGAGTACAAAGCTGAACTTAAGCGCTTGCAAGAGCAGGGTTTGAGTGAAGAAGAGGCTGAAGAAAAATCACTTCTGATGCAAGAGGCTCGTCAGATGCTTGTGAAATGGGAAGCAGGCGACCAGCAAGTTCGCGACTTGTGGAAGAAGATGAATTCATGGGTGTATGAGGGCTTTGATGAAACATATCACCTTTTGGGCGTCGATTTTGATAAGATATACTACGAAAGCAATACTTATAAAGAGGGTAAGGAACTTGTACTCAAAGGACTCGACGAGGGTAAGTTCTATCGCGAAGCCGATGGCTCAGTTTGGGCTGATTTGACAAACGAAGGTCTCGACAAAAAGATACTTTTGCGCAAAGACGGTACAAGTGTCTATATGACACAAGATATAGGTACAGCTAAGTTGCGTTTCCGTGATTATCCTATCGATAAGATGATATATGTGGTAGGCAACGAACAGAACTATCATTTCCAAGTCTTATCTATTCTTTTGGACCGTATAGGTTTTAAGTGGGGTAAGGAACTTGTGCATTACTCATATGGCATGGTTGAATTGCCAGAAGGTAAGATGAAGAGTCGTGAAGGAACAGTTGTTGATGCCGATGACCTTATTCAAGATATGATCGATACAGCACGCGAAATGAGTAAGGAGCAAGGTAAGCTCGATGGTTACACCATAGCTGAAGCTGAAAATGTGTTCCGTATACTTGCACTTGGCGCACTCAAATACTTCATATTGAAAGTTGATCCAAAGAAGACTATGACTTTCAATCCAAAGGAATCTATCGATTTCAATGGTAATACAGGTCCGTTTGTACAATATGCCTACGCTCGTATTCAGTCGGTATTGCGCAAAGCAGCCGATGCAGGTTATGCTGTACCACAAACAGCAACAGCCGATGCTCTTGACGATAAAGAGATTCAGTTGTTGCGTCATATAGAACAATTCCCTATTGTGGTAGCCGAGGCAGGTAAAGTATATAGCCCAGCTTTGGTAGCTAACTTCGCCTACGATATTGCTAAAGAGTATAATCAATTCTATCACGACTTCTCGATACTCAAAGAGGCCGATGAACAGAAACGTGCAAACCGCTTGTTGATAAGCAAGACCGTAGCACAAGTGATAAAGAATGCTCTTTGGGTATTGGGTATAGAAGTACCAGAACGAATGTAAGGAAACACTTATGCAATAAGCGAAAGCCAACTCTTGTGTAGGGTTGGCTTTTTTTGTTTGCTATATTGTGATGTACACTACAATGGTCAGCATCAAGCAAATGCGTGCAGTATATTCGAAAACTATTATTATTGCTCCAACATAAATTCGTCGTTCTGCATTTGTCATTCATCATTAATTTTTATCTTTGCCATCGCAAAGCTGACAGCACTGGAAGAAGAAGGTGTATGTTGGAGTGCTTACCATAGTGATATGATGGACAAATTTAATATTATACTGATGGCCCTCGTGCTGGGAACAGGAAGCGTGATGGCGCAACAGAAAGGAATAGTTAGTACCGAATTTTCATCGGTTCAGCTCGATTCGCTCACACAAAGTTTTGTGCGTGAGAACCACGAGATGCAAACTCTCGATGGTTACAGAATACAAATTTATTCTGGCTCTGGTGCCAAAGCCAAGGCTGAAGCTCAAAATGCAAAACAACGTTTTGCAGCAGCCTACCCACTCGAAAAAATATATGTTGTCTACAACGCACCATTTTGGCGTGTTCGTACTGGCGATTTTCGTTTCCGTAGCGAAGCATTACCTTTGTTGAATAGGGTGAAAAAACAATTTCCAGGTAGCTACACCGTACGCGACAACACAGTGAGAAAAAAATCATTCAGATAAGTAATTACGACAAGGCCAGATGACGGATAATTACCGCCATTTGGCCTTGTTAACTATAAAAACCAGACTACACACCAAAGCGATGAGCGAACAGATAAAACACGAATGCGGCATAGTACTTGTCCGTCTTCTTAAACCTCTCGAATATTATCAAGAAAAATATGGTACATGGCAATATGGGCTCAATAAGCTCTATCTGCTAATGGAAAAACAGCATAACCGCGGACAAGATGGAGCTGGTGCTGTTGGTCTGAAGATAGATCAGCATGCAGGCAAAAAATTTATTGCACGTGCGCGTTCTAATGGTGCAAACCCCATACAAGATGTAATGGATGAGATTCACTCATCAATAGTGAAAGCAGGTGGTGGTGAACTTGCCAACGATGCTACATGGGCAAAAGAACATGTGCCATTTGCTAGCGAATTGTATCTCGGACATTTGCGCTATGGTACATTTGGTAATAATAGTATTGACTACGTGCACCCAGTGATGCGCGAAAATAACTGGCGTAGTCGAAACTTGGTAATGGCAGGTAACTTCAATCTAACAAACGTTGACGAAATATACAACGCACTTATTGAACTTGGTCAGCATCCCAACGACTATTCTGATACTGTAACAATACTCGAAAATGTTGGTCATTTCCTTGACGAAGAGGTACAATTGCTTTTTCGTCAGTACAAAAACGAAGGTTTACCCAACAAAGAAATATCGCTTTGTATAGAGAAAGATCTCGATGTGCGCAAGATACTTGAACGTTCGTCAAGAAAGTGGGATGGTGGTTATGTTATTGCGGGTCTCTTTGGACATGGTGATGCTTTCGTAACTCGCGACCCATGGGGTATACGTCCTGCTTATTATTACTATGATGATGAAATAGCAGTAGTAGCATCGGAGCGTCCGGTGATACAAACAGCTATAAATGTTCGTGCGTGCCAAGTGCAAGAGTTGCAGCCTGGTCATGCCATCATTATCAAGAAAGATGGTTCGGTGAGTGTCGACCTTGTGAGAGTGCCACAAGAACGTCGTTCGTGTTCTTTTGAGCGCATATACTTCTCACGTGGTTCTGATCGAGACATATACAAAGAGCGCAAGAAATTAGGTTTCTTATTGGCACCAACGTTGCTCGAGAAGGTTAACTACGATATTGAAAATACTGTATTCTCATACATACCCAATACTGCAGAGACAGCTTTTTTTGGTCTGACAGAAGGTGTGGGGCATTATGTAAAAGAGCGTCAGAAGATGCTTCTTAATAAGCATTTGGCTGATGGTACGCTAACTCCTGAAAAAATAAACGAGATAATGCAAGCTCGTCCTCGTTTTGAGAAGATTGCTGTCAAAGATGTTAAGATGCGCACTTTTATAGCAGCCGATTCTGGTCGCGACAATATGGTGGGGCATGTTTATGATGTAACTTATGGTATTGTTAAGAATCAGCAAGATACGCTTATTGTTATCGATGACTCTATAGTTCGTGGTACAACACTGAAAAAGAGTATATTGCGTATTATCGACCGCTTGCACCCGAAGAAGATTATCATTGTATCATCGGCACCTCAGATACGTTATCCTGACTGCTATGGAATTGATATGGCTAAGTTGGGCGATTTTTGTGCATTCTCGGCAGCCATTGAGTTGTTGAAAGAGAATGGTATGGGGACAGTTATCGATGATGTTTATAAGCGTTGCAAAGAGCAGCAATTTTTGCCCAAGGAGGAAATTGTTAACTGTGTGAAAGATATTTACAAGCCATTCACAGCAGAACAAATCTCAGCTAAAATAGCTCAGATGCTTCGTCCCGATGATATTGATGCTGAAATAGAGATAGTGTTCCAAACTATCGAAAACCTTCACGAGGCTTGTCCGAACGACAATGGCGATTGGTATTTTACAGGTAACTATCCAACACCAGGTGGTAATAAGGTGGTTAACACATCGTTTATCAATTACATTGAGGGACGCAATCAGAGAGCTTATTAATTTTAGTAATAAAAGCAATTATAAAAATTAAGGATTGAAAATCTTATGATTTTTGATTCTTAATTTTTTCTTACAAAATAGTTAACATTAGTGTCAACCAATAACGAGCATAGCAGCAATAGCAGGCGCATAGCGCGTAATACGGTGTTTCTCTACATTCGTCAATTGATAACGATGGCTGTAGGGTTATTTACATCGCGCATTGTGCTCAATACGTTGGGCGAAACTGATTTTGGTATATACGGGGCAGTAGGTGGCATCGTAGTTGTGTTTTCGTTTCTCAACGGTGTTATGGCTTCGGCCTGCAACCGCTATTTTGCTATTGAGATAGGCAAGGGCGATGATGTAGCACTGCGTAAGGTGTTTTGCCTCAATGTCACTGTGTTTTTAGCCATTAGTGTTGTTATTGTTCTTTTATCGGAAACAATAGGGTTGTGGTTTGTCGATTATAAGTTAGTCTACCCATCAGAGCGAGTTGTGGCTGTTAATTGGGTGTATCAGCTGTCGATATTGGCATTTGTGGTGAGTATGCTTACCACGCCATTCAGAGCGCTCATTATAGCTTATGAGAACATGAAAGTGTTTGCTTATAGCAGTATAGCAGAAGCATTTTTACGTTTGATTTTGGTTTGTGCTCTTTGTATTGCACCTGCTGATAAACTGATACTTTATGCATGCATAATGCTAATAGTCAACACTGTTGTTGGTCTGTTTTATGCTGCATATTGTTGGCATTGTCACCCTATTAGTCGCTATAAGGTGGAATGGGATGGTGTTTTGTTTCGCAATATAGTAGGCTATACAAGTTGGAATATTATAGGCAGTTTGGCTGTGATAGGAAAAAATCAGGGTGTAAATTTGTTGCTTAATATTTATTTCGGACCTGTGGTTAATGCGGCTCAAGCCATCGCTACTCAGGTGTCGGCTGTTATAAATCAGTTCTCGTATAATTTCATGACGGCAGTCTCGCCACAAATAACAAAATCGTATTCGGTCGGCAATAATGATGAGATGCTTACGTTGATGTGCCGTAGTTCAAAATATTCATATCTCTTGATGTTAATCATCATAATGCCAATTTTGATACTTTTGCCATATTTGCTCGATGTATGGTTGGTCGATATACCAGCAGGGTGCGTAGCGTTTACACAGCTTACACTCATCAATGCTCTTGTCGATTCACTATCGATGCCAACAGCTTATGCCATGCAAGCCACAGGGCGTGTAAAATGGTATCAGATAGGTGTCGGATTGACATTGTTGCTTATTGTGCCTATGTCGTATGTGCTTATTAGGCTTTTCAACATTGATGCTATGTTGGTTTTAGTGGTGAGTATTATGATTTCGATAATGGCACAAGGTGTTAGGGTGCTTTTTGTTAGGCACACCCATCACCTATCGCTTAGATTGTATGTGCAGAGTGTTGTTGTGCCAATAATATTAATAAGTATTATAGCTATAGTGCCTCCTTTGTTGATAATGAATGTATTGTCAACAACGTTAACCACAGATGTTGTAGCAGCTATTGTGTCAGTAGTTGCTACTATGATGGGAACATGGTTTGTAGGTTTATCAGTAACAGAGCGAGTTAATATTCGTGCCATTATAATAGCCAAATTCAAACAGATATATTGCCATGATAAAGATTGAAACGCGTCGTTGGTTCATAATAAAAGAGGTAGTAAATTATTTGTGTCATCTGCTTCGTCATAATGCCGACATAGATACAACTCATAACATAGAGAAGATGCAATACAC
>JBGUYH010000195.1:0-7048 GCA_045118595.1 Bacteroidales bacterium
AAAATTGGTCCGACAGAACAACGCATCGTAGCACGTCTCAAACCACTGCAAGATGTAGGTTTAGGATATATTAAACTCGGACAATCATCGAGTACACTAAGTGGTGGCGAAACACAACGCGTCAAACTCGCAGCCTTCTTAGCCGATGAACAGCAAGGTCCTACCCTATTCATATTCGATGAGCCAACAACAGGCCTACATTTTCACGACATCAATAAATTGATGAAAGCCTTCAACTCACTCATCGAGAGAGGGCACTCACTACTCATCATTGAACACAATATGGACATAATAAAAAATGCCGATTGGATTATAGATATGGGACCAAACGGCGGCACCGATGGCGGAATGATTGTAGCACAAGGTACTCCTGAACAAATTATAGAAGTCACAGAGTCACACACAGGACACTACCTAAAAAGCTACATATCTCAAAGCTAAATGTTCATAAAGTATAAATCCAAGTATTAAACAGACCAAAAGTGACATATAAAACAACCAATAAAACACAGTTGATTAAAAAAATGTAAAAAAAACACACACTTAAACACTAATGTTTCACTGACAATATTTATATTTGTCGCGTCAAAAGACTAAAAACAAGTATGGAGTTTGACATAGACAAATGGGTTACAGAAAAAAAGACTGACAAAGTCATTCTTGAACATGTAGGCGACTTTACGTCTGACTACATTGACTCATTGTTGCCGTCAATGGAAAAGAGTCTCATTAATAATATAGAGAACGAAAGCATACGCAAAAAAGCCTTCCACATATTTGTTGAATGCATCCAAAACTTATATCACCACATAGAACCAATTGATGACTTATTACAGATATACAAATCGGACAAAATAGGAGCAATTGTAATGGTAAAAGAGAATAATGGTTGCAGAGTCACCACAGGCAATTTTATCAAGAAAGAGCAAGAATCGTTCCTCAAAAACAAAATAGATCAACTAAACCGACTCAGTTCAGACGAAGTGAAACGACTCTACAGAGAGACAATCAACAATTCTGCATTCTCAGAGAAAGGTGGAGCAGGAATTGGTATGATTGATATGGCACGTAAAACAGGTAACAAACTCAATTATCAGTTTTTACCTGTTAAAGGAGCACCTGATATGCTCTTTTATTCATTTGATGTAACGATCAATTAATTAAGAAACGGAAACAACTATGGCAATGGAGAAAATAACAATAGAAGAGAGTCCGAAAACACCATACATCTCGATGGATCCCGAAAAAGGCATCATAGAGATAAAAGGTCGATCGATTCCTGAAAACTCACTCGAATTCTACAAACCACTGATAGAATGGCTTAGCGAGTATAGCGAAAATGAGCAAAAGACAACTCAAGTCAAGATAAAACTCGAATATTTCAACACAAGTAGTTCAAAGTGTATACTTGATATATTCAAACGCTTAGAAGTGATGTATCGCAAAGGTTGGACCGTTGAAATATTTTGGTACTACGATGAAGACGACGAAGATATGTATGAAAGCGGTGAAGATTACCAATCGATACTAACTTGTCCTATTTCACTTGTTGAGAACAAAACATTCTAACAATAAAAGACATTCCTATTTACATTTTAAAATAAAGAAAAGGCCTCTATTAAAAAAGTAGAGGCCTTTTCTTTATAAACTGATAAAAATCTCTATTAAAAGCGACATAACTATTTCCGATTAAAATTATAAGATTGTAATTTTGTAGTCGCAATGAGTAAATTTGCAATACTATAACGAAAGAAGCTATGATGAACTGCATCATTGTAGACGATGACATATTTTCAACCAAACTAATGTCCGACTTTATCCGACGGACATCGGTTGTTACTTTGCTCAATTCGTTTGACAACGCTATCGATGCCATCGACTTCCTCACTATATCACAAAAGCCCGTAGACATCATATTTCTCGACATAGAAATGCCAGAGATGAGCGGATTGGACTTCATAAAGTCGGTTGATGTTCGCAATACACAAATAATAATATATTCATCACAAGAGAAATATGCACTCGAATCGTATGAATATGACGTATGTGACTACTTATTAAAACCAGTCAACTATACTAGATTTCACAAAGCGATAAACAAGGCAAAAGCCGCTTTAGGGATTACCACTGCTGACGATAATAACGAAGTAGCCGAAACAGAACCACACCAATCAAACACTGATGCCGAGGATTGCGAAATGTATATCAAAGATAATTCGGGCGCCATATACAAAGTGCGATATTCAGAGATAATACATGTCGAAGCATTAGAGAATTATATATCGGTGTTAACCCCAACTCGTAGGGTTACTATTCACACCACAATGAAAGATTTTATTGACAAGATACCGACAAAATATATAGTTCGAACACACCGCTCACATGCTATAGGCAAAAGATATATCAAGAGTATCAGCAACAATAGCATCGAACTACTTTTAGGCGACAAAGTTGTGCCTGTCGGAAAATCGTTTAAAGATGTCGTCAAGACACTCTTGACCGACTCGATTTAACCACACAAATGAAAGTATTTGCAATTTTAGCATTTATACATCTTTCAATAGCTATATATGCACAAAATCCATATCGTCGCGACGAAAATGGCGGATTTATACTATCTGTTGGCGATGAACTACCGTCATTCGAATTTGTGACACTCAACGGTGACACACTCGATAGTGACGTACTACGCAGTCAGATATGTATAATACAATTTGTAGCATCGTGGTGTCCGTATAGCCAAGGGCAAATGAGGGCTGTAGAAGACTTGATTTGGAAAAAATACAAACAGAAGAATAATATATTAGTAGTAGCATTCACAGAAGATTTTCCACAAGACACTGCACAATTCAGACGCTACACAACAGAACAAAACATAACATATCCACTATCGTTCGACACTGAAGAGCGTGTATTTAAGCTATTTGCAACCTCGAAAGCAAGCGTAACTCGGTTAATAATAACAGACAAGAATGGGAAAATAGTAAGTTTAGAAGATGAATTCTATAGAAAATCATTTAACCGAACAAGAAAAAAAATCAAAGAACTGCTAAAATAAAGCGCTCAAATACCCACTCAAACAACATTTAATTAACCTCTTTTTAGTAACTTCGCGCGGTAATAAAAAAACGCATGAACATTATTGGACTACTTTGGCATTTCGTTCAGGGGATATCGGTTGGTTTTATCGCCTCGATACCCTTAGGTCCCATTGGTGTCATGTGTATACAACGCACACTAAATAAAGGTCGAGCATCTGGATTTGTAAGTGGATTGGGTGCAGCAACATCAGACCTCGCTTATGCACTTATTGCTGGTTTTAGTGTGTCGTTTATAATGGATTTTGTAAACGAACAACAGAAGATACTAACAGTATTAGGTGCGATAGTACTTTTCGGCATGGGGTTGAAGATATTTTTGTCAAACCCAATAACAGAGATGCGTCGTCGCCAGCATCAAGAGATGCTGCTTAAACAAGTTGAAGCACAAGTGCCACAAATAAGTAGAAAACGGCGCTCAGGACTCATTGGCGATTATTTCTCAACATTCTTCTTAACAATAACAAATCCATTAGCAATATTCGTATTTCTAGCTGCATTTAGTGTTGTAGGAGGCGAAAAAACAATATTTACACAAGCTATGCTCCTTTGTGGCGTATTTTGTGGAGCCACAGCCTGGTGGTTAACACTCACTATGCTTGTTGGACTCTTCCGTCGGAAACTAACTCTACGCCGACTTTACTACATCAACAAAGCTGCGGGTGGCATCATAATATTTTTAGTCATGAGTGCCATTATTGTAAAAATAATACGCCACATATTCATTTGGATAATGAACGCCATATAATCATATGATAGAATCAAAAACACAAATACGCGTCAGATACGCCGATACGGATAAAATGGGCGTTGTTTATCACTCAAATTATGCTATCTACTTTGAGGTTGGGCGTACTGAGATGTTTCGCGAAATAGGACTTCCATATGATGAAATGGAAGCTAATAATATAATGCTTCCACTTGTCGATTTGCACATCAACTACAAACGACCAGCACATTACGATGACCTTGTAACTGTAACTACCACATTAAAAGAGATGCCCAACGTAAAAATTCGTTTTGACTATGAAATACACAACGAAAAGGGCGAATTACTTGTCGATGGGTACGCGACACTTGTTTTTATTGATAGCCTACGCAACCGACCTACTCGCATACCAGATGGCATAAAAAACGTTATAGAAAAATACTTTGACTAAATAGGAGAATTTTCTTCTGTTCTCATCTTTTGGTTTGCAAGTCTATCAACTAATGTAGGCCACCATTTATTCAGAAATAGAGCCAATTTGCCGTTGACAAATGTAAGAACTTTAAATCGTTGTTGCTTTTGTACTCCCTTACGAATAGCTTTAGCAACCATTTCTGCGCTCATCATTCCATTTTCATCACGAGGTGACGAACCTTGAGGAGTTCCATTGGCCGTTAAAGCTGCAATGCGAACATTAGAGGATGTAAAACCAGGAGCTAATATGAATACACGTAGCCCAGAATGCAAATACTCGTTGCGAATAGTTTCCAAAAAGCCTCTCATTGCAAACTTTGATGCAGAATACCCAGTTCGTCCTGGTAATCCGATATGTGCAGCTACAGATGTGATACCAACAATGGTACCACCTACTTGTAACAAATGCGGTAAAGCAGCCTTAGTACAATAAACAGTGCCCCAAAAGTTAACATCCATAAGTCTCTTTAAAACATCGGTGTCAACATCAGAAAATGAAGCACGCATCGATAAACCTGCATTATTTACCAACACATCGAGGCGGCCAAAATATGCTAACGTTTCTGTCACCAATCGCTTACATTGTTCTTCGTCAGTAACATCAGTAGGCACAACCAAAGTACGGCGTCCACTTGGATCGACAGAATCGGCAACAGCACAAAGTTCTATTTCGTTTCGAGAAGCCAAAACGACCTTTGCTCCAGCCTTTACCATATCTATGGCACAAGCTCGTCCGATACCCGATGAAGCCCCTGTGACAACTACAACTTTATCTGTCAGATCAAAACTCATAACTTAGCTTCTAATCGTCTTATTCAATAGTAATGCATCGGCCACAACCATAGCTGCCATAGCTTCAACTATAGGAACTGCACGAGGCACAACACACGGATCGTGACGGCCCTTTACTGTTGTTTGTACTTCCTGATGCAACGCATTTACTGTATCTTGCTGCATCAAAATAGTTGCCGTAGGCTTAAATGCCACATTGAAATATATATCCTCACCATTAGAGACTCCGCCTTGTATGCCACCACTATTATTGGTGCGAGTTCTGACTCTATCGCCATCCATATAAAACACATCGTTGTGCTGCGAACCACGCATTGAAACACCAGCAAAACCAGAACCATATTCGAAGCCTTTTGCTGCATTAATCGACAACATGGCATGAGCAAGTAACGCTTGCAACTTATCGAAACAAGGTTCACCCAATCCAACTGGCACTCCACTTATAACACACGTTATAATTCCACCTGTTGAATCTTTTTCATTTCTTACTTTTTCTATTTCAGCAATCATTTGCTCTGCAACTTGAGAGTCTGGACAACGCACTATATTATTTTCAGCAGCATCAATATCGAGCTCGGTATAAGGCTTGTCTAAAACAACACTACCAATTTGGCGAGTATATGCTTTGATAGTTATTCCATATTGCTTTAACATAATCTTAGCCAATGCTCCTCCTACCACTCTCGATATTGTTTCACGAGCCGATGTTCGTCCACCACCACGATGATCTCTTATTCCATATTTTTCGTAAAATGTATAATCAGCATGCGATGGGCGAAAAGTATCAACAATATTGTCATAATCTGACGAATGCTGATTCTCATTCTCTACGATAAAGCCTATTGGTGTACCTGTCGACTTACCATTGAAAATGCCACTAAGAATGCGAACTCGGTCTTTCTCATCACGAGGTGTTGTTATCTTTGATTGTCCTGGACGTCTACGATTCAATTCGCTCTGAATAAAATCAACATCAACATCAAGTCCGGGCATCATACCATCAACAACGCCACCTACAGCTTCTCCGTGCGACTCACCAAAAGTTGTCAGTCGGAACACATTACCAAACGTATTCTTCACTGCTATAATTTTTTATGATTATACATTTTACAAAAAAAGGAATGATTAGTGACAACTGCCACCGCAGTTGCAGCCACCATCGCTGGCATTATCGCCACAACCGCCGCCACAACTTCCGCCACCGCAGCCACCACAACCACCGCCACAATGACGAGGATGGAGTTCTTCTTCTGTTGCCTCTCTTACTTCTAGTATCTGACCTGCGAAATAGAGTGTCTCACCTGCAAGCGGATGATTGAAATCCATCTTAACTTCAGTGTCGGTTATATCCATAATTCGACCATCGAGACGCTGACCACCATCGCCCATCATTGGCACATGATTGCCTATCTTCAGAAGGTCGGTACGAAGTTCACCGTTAACGACAAAAACGTCTTTAGGGATATTTACAACGGCATCATTGTTATATTCACCATATGCCTCTTCTGGCGTGAGGCTAAATTCGAAACTATTACCAGCTTCAAGATTACTAATACGACTTTCGAATACTGGAAGCATCAGACCACTGCCATAAACAAACTTCAATGGACGCTCAGTATCAACTTTCTCTACTAATGGTCCGTTGGCTGCACCTTCGGTACGAAGTTCGTATGTTAGAGATACGAATGCATTCTTCTGAATTTTCATCTGCTTATATTATTTTATTTCCGCACAAAAGTAATGAAAATATTCTGCACCTATAAAAAAGAACAAGACCCGATGTGCTAAAATAGCTCATCAGGTCTTTGAATATAAAAAACAAAATAGAGGTTTGGCTTATTTAATGCCCAATTTCTTGGCAATATTTTTTGGTAGAGCATCCTTGTGTACAAGGATATTCATTGTTTTGTAAGCAACGAAAGCTTTCGATGCATACCATACACCCTCGTAATCACCTGCTTTACCCCATGAGTTT
>JBGUYH010000196.1:0-19447 GCA_045118595.1 Bacteroidales bacterium
CATCAAAGGGTTGTGGGGCAGCAAATGGAGTAGGTATGGATTGAATGATACTCCATCGATAGTTACATTGTTGCTTAAGAGTTTCCTACTCGTCTTTAGTGGTGTTATTCTTTTTATGAAAAAGCGCCGTGTTGAAATAGAATATGTAGATATTACGAGTGAGGTTAAAGAGTGGTGTAAACTACCTAAAATGGAGTTCAATCGTAAACTTGAGGATTGGTACAATGTGTAATTATTGAACTAATTCTGAGGTTCGTTTTTCCGCTCCAAATATTCAGCAACTATGCGTGCTGCGCTCTCTACTTTGCGCACACAAGGGCGTTTTTTGTAGTATTCTGCTGTACGTTCATCGGGTTGGTGTGTATCAGTAACCACTTGACATCCATTTTGCGCTAAAAGTTCGGCACATATAACAGAGCCGTTACGTTGTTTGAATACAGCTAATAAGTCTTGCACTACTTTATAGCATGCCGCTTTCCCTTCACGATCGGCGCCATCTGTTTGTCCGCAGTCGAGACCAGCGAGTATTACCATACCAGATACAGCTCCACACATCATTCGCATTCGTCCGACACCACCACCGAATCCGGCCGATAGTTTTAGTGCTAATGTTTCATCGAGACCATACATATTAGCAAATGCAGCGACTACACTTTGGCTGCATCCGTAGCCTTGCATGAAAAGGTCGATGGAGCGTTGCACACATTGTTCAAGTTCGGGTGTCATAGTGCTAATTTGATGTTTGATACGTTAAGTGTTTCGTTGTTGTGATGATCGCAATCGTGGTGGTCACAAGCTTCGGCCGAGTCGGTAAGTTTACCATCGAGATAGTTTTGTAGTGTTTCGGCAACGCTGCCACTGCAACCTCTGAGTACGTTGATGCCTTGCTCGCTCAGTTTGTTGTATGCACCATTGCCCATGTTACCAGCTAACATGATGGTTACACCCATATTGTGAAGTGTTTGAGCAATATCTGATTTGCAACCACATCCTTGTGGTGAGTCGAGACGTTCCGATGAGGTTAGTGCGTTATTTTCGTCAACAGAAAAGATGGTATAGTATTCACAATGTCCGAAATGATTGTCAACCATTTCATTACGTGTAGGTATTGCTATTTTTTTCATTGTTGTGTTATTTTTTTGTATTAAAACATTCGGTTATTGTTGTCATGAATTCATTGTGCAGTATTCCATTGGTAGCCACTATTTCTCTACCAAAAATGTAGTTATCGCCATTGCTAAAATCGCACACACGTCCGCCAGCTTCTGTTACAATGAGTGCACCTGCAGCTACGTCATATGGTTTGAGGTCGTATTCGTAGAATGCATCAAAACGACCAGTTGCGGTGTAGACGAGGTCGGTGGCTGCAGAACCGATGCGCCTCACGCCACTCGATGTACGCATGAAGTGTGTTAGCGAGAGCATATAGCCATCCATGCGGTTAAAATTGCTATATGGGAATCCTGTTGCTACGAGTGCAGTGTTAACATCGGGGGTGGCAGATACTTTGATACGTTTGCCATTGAGGTATGCGCCACCACCTATCCATGCGCTGAAAAGTTCTTTCTGAGTGAGTTCAAACACAATACCTACCACAATGCGGTTATGTTCCATGAGGGCAATGCTAATGGCGAATGGTGGCATTCGGTGTATGAAATTTGTAGTGCCATCAATAGGATCAACAACCCAATTGTATATTTCACCTCGGTTGGTACGTGTGTTTTCTTCGGCAATGAAACCTGCTTCGGGTACAATTTTTTCGAGTCCTGATACGAGTAGACGTTCTGAAAATTTATCTATCTGTGTCACGAAATCGTGGCTACCTTTGGTTTCGATAACAAGTTCGTTATTGTCTCGATATTGCAATAGTTGTTCGCCTGTATTACGAGCCAAATCGGTTACTTGAGCGCATATATGTTCGTAGTTCATTGTTAGTTCAATTTATGCGAAAATAGTTATGAATGTTGAGAGGATAAAATATGTTTTTAATTTTTAACTCTAATTTTTTTTATTTTCACGTGTCACAAATGTTATAGTGCAGCGTTATCTATATGAATGATGTTCCAACAGAACAAAATGCATCAAAATGACAGAAAAAGAATACATAGGCGAAGTAGAGCGTTGTCGCGATAGGTTGGTTGGTGTAGCCAATAGTTATGTGTGCAACATGCCCGATGCCGAAGATGTGGTGCAAGATGTGCTATCAAAGTTATGGTTGCTACATGATACTTTATCGTGTCCGTTCGATGCCATAGCGTTTAGGGCAGTGAGAAATAAATCGGTCGATATGCTACGTCGGAGGCAGCGTTATCAGGGTTCTGATGTTGATATTGAGAGTCTCAACACTCGTCTCGAACAGATGGCTGACGAGGAGAATGTGGCTATCGAACGTGAAGAACGCATAGAGCAGATGCTAAGTGCTCTTAATAAGTTGCCAAGTCAGCAAAACATAATGCTGCGAATGCGTTATCTAAAAGGCATGGACACCACCGACATGGCTCGTGCAACGGGTGCAACAGAAGTGGCCATCCGCAAAACACTGAGCCGAGCTAGGGCTAATTTGCTTAAGACATTTAGTTTGAGTGTGGTTGCACTGATGTTTATAGCGGTTGGTTGTGTAATGTTGTGTAATGTTCATGCCGAGCGTCAGATGTTAAAACTATATGAGGGTAGTTATATAGTGGTAAATGGTCATCGTACCGATGATTTGCGTGCCATACGATCAGATATAGAACAAACCCTTGCCGTAGCTTCAGAAGATGAAGCAGCAGCCAATATGCAGGGTGACATAAGCCTCGAAGAGAGCAACGTGCTTAGTAATATTGCCGATGAGGCTGAACGGGAACGAATAAGAAAATTGTTATCAGAATAATTAATAGATAGATATGAAAATAGTGTTCACATTAATAACGCTTTTGCTATCAACAGTGGCAGTATTGGCACAAAATAGCATCGATGAGTTGCTTGAAACGTGCAAAAGCGTGGGAAGTAGTAAATTCTCATCAATAGTAGAGCGCGACCCCAATACTCGCGAAGTGGTGAAGGTGGTAAAGATGTTCGACTCAGATACCTTGTCGGCAAAAGATTTTATTAAAGCCTTTACTAAAGAGTCGAGCAATGCTACATCGGTAAACCAAACAGTAACTGGCGACGAAATATGTCACACACTTGTATTTGAAACCGACAAGCAAGTTCGTATCTACACACTGAAGTACGAGAATGACCACATTTATCATGGTTTTCACGCCTCAGTGATAATCAAATTTATTAAGAAAATCTAATAAAACACATCAATATGAAAACCATTAATTTAATGCTTATTTTAGTACTGACAGCCATAGTAAGTTCGTCGTGTGTAATTTCAAATGGCTACGTCGTATCCGACGATTATGATACGACAAATTTTGTTGTACGAACATATGATCTTAAAGACTTTAATGCGATTGAGTGCAACGGTGTTGCTCATGTGGAATATAAACAGGGTAACACTTATAGTGTAACAGCTCGGAGTACACAAGAGATGCTAGATAAGACTAAGATAACATGCAGTAGTAACAAACTTGTGATAGATCAGAAATCGTTGAAAATGAAAAATCAGTCGCCAGTATTTATCGAAATATCATCGCCCGACCTCAATAAGGTAGATATATCTGGAGTGTCAACATTCAAAACAAGTAGCATTGTTACAACAGGTAAGTTCGACATTGATATGTCAGGTGTTGGCAACATTGAATTTGATAGCATTAGGTGCAGTAATTGTGGCATTGATGTTTCGGGAGCAGGTAAATTCTACGGACTAATCAATGCAACTGATAAAGTAGAAGTTGATGCAGGTGGTGCTGTAAAATCAGAAATAGACATCAATGCTAACGAACTAGTTCTCGATTGTAGTGGTGCTGTAAAGATGACTGTTGGTTTTAGCGGTCGCAAAGCCGATGTTGATTGTAGCGGTGTGAGTCAGATTAACATATCAGTAGATTGCGAAGAGCTGAAAGCTGAAAATAGTGGTGTGAGCAGTTTGACCATAAAAGGCGTAGCTGAAAAT
This sequence comes from Bacteroidales bacterium, assembly GCA_045118595.1. Classification (GTDB taxonomy): domain Bacteria; phylum Bacteroidota; class Bacteroidia; order Bacteroidales; family Marinilabiliaceae; genus W3P20-009. Next base: position 4,046 of record JBGUYH010000196.1, read on the forward strand.
ACTAATATATTGTCGAGTGGTGTTTCTACCATCGATACAAAAGAGTTGAATAAGTTCTAAATATAAATCATAGTCTTAGTACTTACCACTTTTATAATTAACATCAGACAACTACTATACGTATATCAATGTGCGTATGGTGGTTGTCTTTTTTGGTACGTTGTTAATCATTAACATTGTTTTATCGACACTATACCGCAAAAAGTAAATAACTTTGCACGCTATGTGGAAAACATTGAAACATATTGCAATACCATTTGTGTGTATCGTTACCACATGTTCGTTATTTGCCGCTCAATATGATGGTGATGACGATGATGTGAGACTCGATAGTATGCTGCATGTTGTTGCTTCTATGCCCAACGACACCACACGTCTTGCAATTCTCAATAGTATATCCTATGAGCACTATAGTGTCGATACGGTAGCCAAATATGCTCAAATGCAACTCGACCTTGCTCGTACTTTGCACCATGGATATTATGAAGCGAAGGCACTTGGTTACCTCTATTGGTGCAATTTTCATTACAACGATTTTGTTAAAGCCAACGACTACGCCTTTAAAGCCATTGTAGTGGGCGACTCGATAGGCAATAAACGCATAGTAGCAAGCAATTATCTGAATTTGGGCGTTATATACTCAATGATGCAAGACGCCACGCAAGCCAATGCATACTATCATAAAGCACTTGATATGTTCACCGACCTATCAGATAGTGTGCAAATGTGCGAAGTGTTGCGTAATATAGGCTACAATAACAACCTCTACGAGATGTTTGATGCATCAGAGGAGTGTTATAGCAGAGCGTTGGAGATTGATCAACGTATGAATGATGCAGAGAGTGTGTCAGAAGATTTGCTTGGTTTGGGCGACTTGCTGCTCAACAAATATTCAAGTTCGCTCACTCCCGACACCGCTACACTTATGCGAGCAAAAAAATATTATCAGCAAGCATACACAACAGCAAAACTTATAGATTACGAATACTCACTCTTCATAGTTAGAGCTGAGTTACCTATGGTACTATTAACCGAACTCAACGTATTTGGATACACAGGTAAGCGATGTAATGAGATACTTGATAGCTGCAAAGTACTTCTCACACAAGGCTATGCAATGGCTCATAAATTTGGCTACAGCACAGATAAAATTGACATCGATTTTGGATGGGTATCGTACCTTGTTAAAAAGCATAACTATGGTGCAGCTCAGCATATGCTCGATTCACTCAATACACTATTTGACACTGATGCAAAGGCTTATAAACATTATCGAGCCAAACTATACAAGGGCTATGCAATGCTCTATAGAGAGATGGGCAACTATAAACAAGCCTACGAAGCACATGTCAAATATGAGTATTACCATCGTCAGAACAGAAAGAAAGACTATGAAATAACGGCACGTCTGAATATGGCACAGGCTCAGTTCGACAACCAGATGGAACAACAGCATAGGCACGAACTAACCCTAAAGAGTGAGGCTGATAAAAGTGCTATAATAAGCATAGCTACACTTGTTGTGTTATTGCTCGTCTCGGTGTTGGCTATTGTAATTGCCCGATACTACATTCGTTCACGCAAAACAAATGCACTACTCGATGCCAAGAATAATGAACTTGAGCAACAAAAGGAGGAAACGATAGCACAAAACGAATGTCTTGCTAGGCAAAATGAGCAAATAGAGCAGCAGAACAAGATAATAACCCAAGTTAATAATGAGATAACCGACAGTATAAGCTACGCTAGCATAATACAACAAGCCACATTGCCATCAGAGCAACTATTGCAAAATATGTTTGCCGAGCATATGATAATATACCGTCCGCTCAATATTGTATCGGGCGACTTTTACTGGGCTATACAAACCAAGCGTTGCAAGATGATAGCTGTGGCTGACTGTACCGGGCATGGCGTACCTGGTGCATTTTTGAGTATGTTGGGCATGTCGATACTCGATTATCTGACCATGAATGAAAAAGACAACGACAGAATACCTAATGCAGGTCAGATGCTCGATAATGTGCGCACACACTTCAAACAGTCGTTACATCAAACCGACGATGGAAACCACGATGGCATCGATATGGCACTGCTCATTATCGACACACAAACCAATAATGCCACCTATGCAGGAGCTTTCCGCCCATTGATTGTGGTACACAACGGAGAGCCTCAACGTTTTGAACCCGACCGAATGCCAATTGGTACACACTACAAAGAGGCAGAACATTTTACTAATAATATTGTTAATTTGTATAAGGGTGACACAGTGTATATGTTTAGCGATGGCATAACCGATCAGTTTGGCTATGACATTGAAGGACGGATGCGTAAGTTTACTACGCAACGTTTTATGCAATTGCTTTCCAATATTGCAACATTGCCACTGAGCAAACAGAAAGTAAAAATAGAAACAGCCATCGATAAGTGGATGACCACAACTGATGGTACTAAAAAATGCGAACAAACCGACGACGCTGTAATTATTGGCGTCAGAATATAAACAACAGATGCAATACACATTACCTATCGCAATGCTAATTGTGGCCAATGTCTTTATGACAGTAGCATGGTATGGCCACCTTAAATTACAACAAATTGGAGTTATAAAAGACAACACACCACTCTACATCGTAATACTGCTCTCGTGGTTGTTGGCGTTGCCCGAATACCTTATTCAGGTACCTGCCAACCGCATAGGCTTTGATGGCAATGGAGGAGTATATAGTTTGGCACAACTTAAAGTAATACAAGAGGTTATCACACTTGTGGTTTTTTGTGCCTACTCAATGACAGCCTTCGGAATGCATTTGCAGTGGAATCATATTGCAGCATTTATCTGCATGGTGATGGCTGTAGTTTTTGTGTTCTGGAAATAGTAGAAATATCATTTTTTGTCACTATTGCAGCATTAAGTATAGCAAAATATGTTGGCTCTATAATCAAAATACTGCCAGTAGTTTTGCTATGTTTTGTGGTGTTATTGTAGTGCTGAAATCTCTTTTTACTCACTTTTAGGTATATTACAAACTAATCGAGTACAAAAATCATAGCATTTAACTATTGGCGAGATTTACATAACGTTGTAATTTTGCAGCCAGAAAAACATACTAACAAAAAGATAATAGAAACAATGAAATTAAAATCTTTTATGGCAATGCTGTTGTCAGCAGTTGCAACATTAGGCTTTACAGCCTGCGATGATGATGAAAACAATAATGATTTGGCTGATACCGTTGTTACAAACGTAGAAGGCTACACTCTTGCTTCAGGTAAATATTTTAGCAATATGCTTTCTGAAGAAGATAAATTGGCGATAACAAAAACTTCGGCTAATACGGTCAATGTTCTTTTGACTTCAAATACATGGGGTGAATTTACTATTAACGATGCCATTGTAGTAAGTGTGAGCGATACAACATATATGACAGGTATGGGCGAAGTAGTAATACCTGCAACTCATGGCACAGAAGCTACAACAAAAAGCGTTTCGTTTACAAGCTATATCAGTAATAACACTAAAGAATATATCTTTTCAGTTCCTACTCTGATGGCTAATGGAACTACAATTAGTTTCTATGAAGGTCAGGCTCCAGTTGGTTACAAAGTTGCTAACGCATATAGCGGTACTGCATCTTGTGCTGTAAATGGGGTTGTGGTTACAACAATCGAAAGTTTTAAAACCACTGTTAGCAATGGCAACGACATTACTATCGCCATTCCAGAAATAGTTTATGGTCAGAAGGTTATTCCTGCTTTCAATATTGAAAACGTTAAGGTAACAGCAGCGGCAGACGGCACATATAGTTTAAGTCTCGATTCGTTTACAGCAACAACAAGTTCAATGTCGATAACTGCATCAGACCTAACAGGTACCATTAGCGGGTCAAAGTTATCGCTCAGTACCTCTCTTACAATTGGTGCGATGCCAATGCCATTGGTTCTTGTTATAGAACCAGCATCGGCTGAATAATCACAATGACTGATGAGACACATTAGCATTGTTCATCTTATAACCATCATGCTGAAAGTAGTCGTTTGTGGGCTATTTTCAGCATGTAATGGTTTATTCGAGGATGTGTATGATAACAATAAGCTATCAGAGACTTCAAGGGTGTTGGATGAAGGCGAATTTGTGATTGATGCAACGAGTTATACACAATGGCATTATTTTGATTTTGAAACAGATAATCTAAAATTCATAACATCTACAATCGAAAATGACACAACCGAAATAGGAGTTCCTCTGAAATGGACCATAGCAATGCATCGCTACGACGTGAAAACTAACCAATGTACGGCAGCCGAAACCAATTACACATCGATTGATGAACTGCAAGAAGCACTTAGTGTTAGTCCTTCACTATTATCGCAATTTGAGTATCGAGCCGATATATTCACTGACAACAAAGTCATTACCGATATAAGTCAGATGATGGATAGCGTTATATTTTATCAGAAGACTTATTACAATGAAACCATCTCGCGTTGGCTAAATGTCGATATTAGCTCAATGCCACCTACCTATAATATGAGTCACAAAACATACATACTCAAAACACCAAGCAATAACTATTATGCCATTTATCTTGTCAATTATATGAACGAGAAAATGATAAAAGGCTATATGACAGTAAAATATAAGTTATTGACGTGTAAATGATTGTTATTGCAGATTATGAATTGTCAAATGCCCATATTATTGTTGACTACTATTGCGAGTAATATTTTTGCTCAAACAAATCTTGCCGACTCAACCATAAATCGTGACCTCGAACAAGTGGTGGTTACAGCTACACGAACCCCTAAGACACTCAAGAGTGTACCTGTTGTAACACGTCTGATAACCGAAGCAGATATAAAAAAAATAGATGCTGCTAATGTGCAAGATTTGCTAATTCAGGAATTGCCTGGGGTTGAATTTACATATTCGATGAACCAACAAACATCGATGAACCTATCGGGCTTTGGAGGTAACTCTATACTATTTCTTGTCGATGGCGAACGATTGGCAGGTGAAACGCTCGATAATGTTGACTATTCACGTCTCAACCTCGATAATGTTGGCAGAATTGAAATTGTGAAGGGTGCTGCATCAACACTCTATGGTTCTAATGCTATAGGTGGTGTGATAAACATTATCAGTCGTACGTCAACCGAACCTTGGACTCTGAGTCTCAATGTGCATTATGGCAAGCACAACGAATGGCGACAAGGCCTGACAACATCGGCGAGTGCTGGCATTGTGACCAACACCATCAATGTGCAACATACCGCCATTGATCGCATACTCTTATCTGATAATCCAGAGTCGAGCATTCACTACGTCTATGCAAACCATACGTGGAATTTCAAAGATAAAATAGTATTGCGACCTACCGAAAATGTTAGACTAACAGGACGTGTTGGATACTATTTTCGCGAACGTGAAAGTTCGGAGATGAGTTTCGACCGTTATCGCGACTATTCGGCAGGCGCGCGTGGCAACATAAACATTGGCGATTTGAGCGATGTAGAATTGTCGTATGCTTTTGACCAGTACGATAAGAGTGACTATGCAACACTAAGCAAACTTGATATTCGCGATTATAGCAATGTGCAAAATGTTACACGTGCCGTTTTTAATCATAGAATAGATCACCACACACTTACTGTTGGTGCCGACTATATGCGCGATTATTTGATGTCGTATCAGTTTGAAGATGGTGGACATAAAAAGCAGCACAATATCGATGCTTTTGCGCAATTCGACTACCAAGCTGCTTCACATTGCTCGTTGCTTGCAGGTGTGCGTTACGATTATTTTTCAGAGGCAAATGCCAATAGTGTGACAGGTAAAGTTGCAGCTATGTACAACACTAAGCATTGTTCACTTCGTCTTAACTATGCGGGTGGATTTCGTGCACCTACATTGAAAGAGATGTATATGAAATTCGATATGGCATCAGTATTTATGATATACGGCAATACAAATCTTAAGCCTGAGCGTAGTCATAACTTTTCGTTTGCCATCGAGCATGCCAAGCGGTGTGGTAAAGCACAGTATAATGTTGTTACAACGACTTATTATAACATAGTGTCTGACAGAATTACAACGGCTTGGGATCAGAGTTTGAATGGTATGCGCTATGTAAATATGGCCAATTTGCAAGTGATGGGTATCGATGCCAACTATACGCTGAAAACAGATATGGGCTTGGGGGTAAAAGTGTCATATTCATTTATTCATGAACATATAAAAACTGGTGAACCAGAAATATCGAGCAGCCGACCACACACTGCTACCATGCGTATCGACTATGATTATCGGTGGAATAATTATGGTATCAACATAGCATTAAGTGGTAGGTATATGTCGCCAGTTGATGTTGATGAATATACATCGGTAACCAATTACACAGAAACAACAAATGTGAAATATAATGGTTACTCAATTTGGAAACTCACGTTGCAACAATACCTATGGAAGGGTATCAATATAACATTAGCAGCCGACAATATTTTTAACTATACCCCCACCATCTATCGCAACAATTCACCATCAACAACAGGGACAACATGTTCGGTAGGTTTGTCGGTAGATATAGATAAGTTTTTTAGATGACATAATTGTTGAGTACAGCTCAGTGTGTGAGGGAGAATTTATATTAGCATTGTAAGCGAAACGTCTGTTGACATAGTCTGCATTAGGAAAAATCATAATTAATGAGGATTGTTACCGCAATGTTGCTGAGGTAAATTTGTAGCCGAAAAAGCTGCATGATGAACCTAATAGAAAAATACAACGTCTCGGTGCCTCGTTATACCAGTTATCCACCGGCAAATTACTTTTCTGATATGTCTGATGCTGACTATTTAGAGGCTATTCATAAGTCGAATACCGAAGGTAGTAGCACATTGTCATTCTATTTTCACATGCCCTTTTGCAATAGGCTGTGTCATTATTGTGGTTGCAATTCATATCAGTTACCATCCGATAAAAGTGTTATAAGTAGGTATGTAACTGCATTGCATGCTGAAATTGATATTGTAGCAGCGCATATCGATAAGGGTAGGCGTATAAGTCAAATACATTATGGCGGTGGTACTCCTACCATAATGCCAATATCAGTATTGCGTGAACTCAACGCACATTTGTTATCTATCTTTGATACGATAGAACAGCCAGAAATAGCTATTGAATGTCATCCTGGCTATCTCAGTGCCGAACAATGGCAGCAACTTACCGAAAGTCGTTTTAACAGATTTAGCATTGGTGTGCAAGACTTTGATACATCGGTGCTGAAAGTTGTTGGTCGTACACCTGCTGCAATGCCTATCGAAGATATAATGCCTATATTGAGGAAGGCCGGAGCTTCGGTGAGCATGGATTTTCTCTATGGCTTGCCTCTGCAGACACCACAATCATTTTCCAATAGTATACAGAGGGCTATGCAACTTCGTCCTGACCGTATTGTTACATTTGGTTATGGTCATGTACCTTGGGTTTTTAAGCGTCAGATGGTGCTTGAACAATATGGTTTGCCAGCACCAGATCAAAAGCAATGTATGTATGATGAGGCTGCCGCTTTGCTTCATGAGGCAGGTTATGTGAGCATAGGACTCGATCATTTCGTTTTGCCTACCGATGAATTGTATGTAGCGTTACAACATGGGCAACTTCATCGCAATTTCCAAGGTTATTGTACACGTCGAACTACCGGACAAGTGTATGCTTTTGGTGTTACTGGCATAAGTCAAACCGAAAGCGCTTACGCACAAAATACTAAAGATATTACTAATTATTGTCAGTTACTCGAAAATGGTAAGCTCCCAACCCAACGAGGTTATACGCTCACTGAACAGCAGCGAATTGTGAGACGTGTTATCGAACAACTGATGTGCAACTATCAGATAAATTGGGAAGAAATAGCTTCATATATGGGGCTTACAATTCATAGTGTGAAGCAGGCTTTGCACTATAATGAAATGCAACTACATGATATGGCTGCCGATGGTATTCTGACGATTACAGAATCAGGACTACAAATGACCGAATGCGGACATCCTTTTGTTCGTAATGTAGCTGCCGCACTCGATCCGTTGATGCAAAATACTACTAAGCAATTTTCTAAACCGATATGATACAGTGTGATACCATAGTTATAGGTGCAGGCATAACTGGATTAACTTGTGCCTTTCAGCTTAAGCAACGAGGTGTTGATGTGTTAGTACTCGAACAGCAAAACCGTGTTGGTGGACAAATAAATACCATTACAGATGGTGATTTTGTATTTGAAACAGGACCCAATACAGGTGTTGTAAAATACCCCGAAGTTGTCGAACTCTTTGAGCAGCTTGGCAGTGCATGTCAATTAGAAGAGGCTCTTGAGAGTAGTAAGAAGCGTTTAGTTTGGAAAAATGGCAAATTCCATGCATTGCCATCGAGTTTGATGGGAGCTGTACGTACACCACTTTTTACATGGTATGATAAGTTTCGCATTTTAGGCGAGCCATGGCGCACCAAAGGAACCGACCCCAATGAGTCGATAGGTTCGTTGGCTCAACGACGATTAGGTAAATCGTATGTCGATTATGCTGTTGATCCATTCATTTCAGGCGTTTATGCAGGTAATCCATATACATTGTCGGCTCGTTGTGCTTTGCCTAAACTATATCAACTCGAACAACAATATGGCTCATTTGTCAGAGGAGCTATAGCTAAGTCTAAACAGCCAAAAACAGAACGTGACCGTAAGGCTACCAAAAAGGTATTTTCGGCGAAAGGAGGATTTAGCAATCTTGCCAATGCTGTAGCTGATGCCATAGGGCGTGAACGTATATTAGTCGATAGTCAGAACATTTCAGTAACTCCAACTGATAATAACGAATGGCTCGTTACTTTTACTCACAACAATAGTTTGCAGCAGTTGCAGTGCAAGCATTTGGTAACAACATGTGGAGCCTATTCTCTTCCACAGCTATTGCCATTTATCGATATTGCAACTATGAACCAAATTAATAATGTGTTCTATGCTCCTGTTGTGCAAGTTGGAGTCGGTATATCAAATACATGTGGCAACGATTGGCTTGCCTTTGGTGGTCTTGTACCTTCACTTGAGAAGCAAGATGTACTTGGCATTCTGTTCCCATCGGCATGTTTCAGTGGACGAGCTCCGCAAGGTGGCGCTCTGATGTCGTTTTTTATAGGTGGAATGCGTCATCCAGAGATGTTGCAGAAGACAGACGAGGAATTAATAGAGTTGGTAAATAATAGTTTGTGTAGCATGTTGAACTATCCGCAGGGCAAAGTAGCCGATGCAATTCGCATTTCGCGTCATCAGCGAGCCATACCACAGTATGAGGTAACTACTGATGCTCGTTTGCAAGCTATCAGAAAGGTGCATGAACAATATCCTACGCTCTGTATCGCTGGCAACCTACGCGATGGCATAGGTATGGGCGATAGAATAAAACAAGCTTTTGATGTAGCTGCACACATAGACAACAACTAATTTTTTGTTAGTAAGTATGTGCTGGTTTGTTTCTATAGTACGTACTTGTTTTTCATTTCAACGAGATTGCCGTGATGGTGAATCTCGTTTTTTTTATGATTTATGAATTATGAATTGTATTTTTGCAACTCGATTGACCAAATTATCAGCGCCAAACAAATGTATAATAACAGAGATTCCATCGATTTTGCCCAAGAACCAGTCGGGCGATTGTTTCGCAAAATGTTTATTCCAACACTTGTTGGTTTGGTTTCGATGGTTGTACTCAACATCACCGATGGAGCATTTGTTGGTCATGGTGTTGGTAGCGAGGCATTAGCTTCTGTCAATATTGTAGCACCTATTTTCTTGTTTGTTAGTGGCATCGGGCTGATGTTTGGCATCGGTAGTAGTGTTGTGGCTAGCATCCATTTATCGAAAGGTAATATCAAAGCTGCTAATATCAATATGACACAAGGTTTGCTTGTGGCTGCTTTGTTGGGTGTTATCTTAGCTTTTGTTTTCTATTTCTTGCAGCGTCAGTTGTGTTTGTTGTTTGGTAGCAGCGAAGAACTTGTGCCATTGGCTTGCTCTTATTTTAAGTGGATAGCTATTCTTTCACCATTCAATATGGTTGGTATGGTTGGCATGTTTATGATTCGTCTCGACGGTTCACCTCGTTTTGCAATGGTGGTAAATTGTGCTATGGCTATCACTAATATTGTACTCGACTATGTATTTATCTATACATTTAAAATGGGACTTGAAGGTGCCGCTATTGCTACTACAATAAGTTTCACTCTTGGTAATATACCAGTGTTTGCCTATTTGCTTGTCAATGCTCGCACTGTGCGACTCTATAGACTAAAAATATCGCTCACAAGTCTTAAACTTACAGCACGTAACATTGCTTATCAGATAAAAGTGGGCGCATCGGCATTGCTTGGCGAGTCGGCCATTGCAGCTATAATGATAGCTGGTAACTATATGTTTATGCACTATTTGGAAGCCGATGGTGTAGCAGCTTATTCGGTGGGGTGTTATTGTTTGCCTGTTGTTTTTATGATGGGCAATGCAATTGTTCAGAGTGTGCAACCTATAGTTAGTTTTGCTCATGGTAATGGTAACATTGAGCGTCTTAATGAGTCGGTGCGCATTGCTATAATAGTAGCATTGGTGTCGGGCGTTACTTGTATGGCTTTAATGCTTGGACGACCAGAAGATATTTCTGGCATATTCCTACCTGTCGATAGCGAGGCGTATCGTATATGCGTTAACGGATTACCATATTTCTCACCCGCATTTCTGTTTATTTCGGTCAATATTGTTGCTGTTGGAATAATGCAAAGTACCGAGGCCGCATTTATGGCTACAATGCATACATTGTTACGAGGTTTTATATTCCCATCGCTTTGTTTTGTGCTTTTACCTTTGTTGTTAGGTGATGCTGGACTATGGCTTGCACTGCCAATAGCCGAAATGCTAACACTTATCATCATAATATCTACTCACCGAAATCTGAATATAAGGAGTAAATGAAGATTGCACTTTTGCAAACCAATATAGAGTGGAATAATCTGCAAGCCAATCATAGGCATATAGAATCGTTGCTTTCTAAGTGCGATAAAGCTGATGTCTATGTATTGCCCGAGATGTTTTCTACGGGTTTTGCCACCAATCCGCAAAGTGTAGCCGAAACTAATAATCAGAGCCTTGAATGGCTTAAACAATGTGCACAGAATTTAGGGGCGGCAGTGTGTGGAAGTGTGGCTATTAGAGATGCTAATGGAGCTTTCTACAATCGGTTCTACTTCGTTTTCCCCGATGGTCATACTGTTCACTACGATAAACGTCATTTGTTTCGTTTGGGAGGTGAGGGCGAATATTATACTCGCGGTAATAATCGTGTTGTGATTAATTATCAGGGTGTTCGAATACTTCTCCTTATCTGTTACGATATTCGTTTTCCTGTGTTTTCTCGTAACAGAAAAGATTATGATTTAATAATATGTGTGGCAAACTGGCCAACTACACGGTTGAGTGCATGGCAAGCATTGTTAAAGGCTCGTGCTATCGAAAACCAGTGCTATGTGGCTGGTGTTAACCGATGTGGTTCAGATCCAGTGTGTGAATATAGTGGTGGAACAATGCTTGTTGATGCTTATGGACAAACTATAGTTGAATGCGAATACGCAAAAGAGGGGAGTGTTAGTGGTGTTATCGACTTAATACGTCTAAATGCTTTCCGACAAAAATTTCCAGTTCTTGATGATGCTGACGACTTTCAGTTATAGCATTATTCACACCATCGAGATTGTTTTTTATTTCATTGTTCAACGATAATGACCGAAAACTATTACATTTGGTCAATCATTCAATAACACACTTACACTATGAAACATCTCTATTCGGCCAATGTCGACCGATATGACAATGGTATGCGTTATGCTCGTTGTGGTCGCTCTGGGGTTATGCTGCCTAAGGTTAGTTTGGGTTTTTGGCACAACTTCGGTAGTGTCGACCCATATGAACGTAGTCGGCAAATAACGCATTATGCTTTCGATAATGGCATTAATCATTTCGATCTTGCTAATAATTACGGACCTGTTTATGGTTCGGCTGAAGAAACGTTGGGTAGGCTTATGCATGATGATTTCAGACCTTATCGCGATGAACTATTCATCTCAACAAAGGCTGGTTACGATATGTGGCCTGGGCCATATGGTAATTGGGGCAGTAGAAAATATCTTATGGCTTCACTTGATCAGAGTCTGAAACGAATGAACTTAGATTATGTCGACCTCTTTTATAGTCATCGTTTCGATCCTGATACACCGATGGAGGAAACATTGCAAGCGTTGGTCGATATTGTACGAGCTGGTAAAGCTCTTTATATTGGTATTAGTAAATGGCCACTTGAGGCTACTAAATTTGCTTTCCGTTATCTTCAGGAACGCGATGTTCCTTTGCTTATTTATCAAGGTAAACTTAATCTGATAGATCGAGAACCCATAGAGGATGGTATACTCGATTTTTGTGCCGACAATGGTGTGGGTTTTATTTCTTTTTCCCCATTGGCGCAAGGGTTACTTACCGATCGTTATCTGAATGGTATACCATCAGATAGTAGAATGGCAAAGGGTAAATTTTTAAAAGCCGATGACCTAACTCCGCAAATGCTCGATAAGTTGCGTTATTACAATGGCGTAGCACAAAAGCGTGGTGAGTCGTTTGCACAGATGGCTTTGGCGTGGATATTGGCTCAAAGAGGTGTAACGTCAGTGCTGGTGGGGGCAAGCTCAACCGAGCAGCTTGCCAAAAATTTGCAATGTGTCAACTCTGCTGAGTTCGATATTCAGCTATGATACAGTACAAATCTTTGGCAATCGTTTGTTTCGGTTTATAATTTTATAATAGGCCACTCGTTTTCATCCCAATCTATATTGCGAATGACGAGACGTGGTGTGCCATTGCCGCTTTCGTAGGCGTGTGAAATAAATAGGTCGGTTCCGTCGATGGTGTAAACAGCACAATGTCCGATGGCCGACCATATTTTTTTGTCACCTTCAATCACTATTGTGCCACCACCATGTGCCATGTCTACGCCGTCGCGATCGAAATACGGACCATTTACTTCACGTGAGCGGCCAACAGCTACTTTATATGTGCTTTGGTCGCCTTTGCAACAGTAGTCGAACGATACAAAGAGATAATACCATCCGTTTTTATTGAATATAAATGGTGCTTCAACTGCACCATCGCCAGGTTCGGTTCGTGCTAATCCTGCCGATCTGTGTCGTGATGATACATTGTGCCATTCTTCTGGTTGCATAGGGGCAGTTAGGTCGTTATTAAGACGCACCATCATTATACCATTCCAAAATGAACCGAATACTAACCATTGGCTGCCATCTGTACCTTCGGCTATGTTGGGATCTATAGCGTTCCACATATCACGACCAGGTACAGAACTTACTACGATGCCGCAATCAGTCCATTTATTGGCATTTAATGAATCGGCTACTGCATGACCTATTGCAGATTTGTTTTTGCCAAACAATGAGCATGAATAGAATAGATGCCATTTGTTTCCTCGTTTTACAATATCGGGCGCCCAAATATGCATCGATGCCTCTGGAATGTGTTCGTAGACGCATGGTGGTAATGTATCGAGACATGGCTTTTCCATGCGCCAACTTTTTAAGTCGACCGACGACATGCGTGATATACCATGTCCAGTGGCAAACAGATAGTATGTGCCATTCTCCTTAGCCATAACTGGGTCGTGAGTTATGGGGTTTGTGGTTACAAAGTCTGGAATAGACTTATCTTGGCTGTTGGTGTCATTGTTATTAGTGCGCTCACATGCTATTAGTAATGTTGAAGCCGTGAACAGCATATATGTTATAGTTTTTTTCATAAGTCTTATTATATGTTTAAAAAAAGTACTATTATTTAACAGTGCGCAATTTCGAGATAAGTGTAGAAATAGAAGTGGATTAAAAAGTCGCAAAAGTGGACAATAGTATTAAATGCAATTATTTCTTTTGTTAGAATAGCTTCAATTGGTGTTTGTATTGATCTAAATTAATTTGTATGGCATTTTTTTGAATATATTGCTACTTTTGTGTATACTATGCCAAATGGGTATGTTTGTGTTTATTATAGTATGCTTTGTGGAGTAGATGATTATTTTTTTTGTCTTTTTGATAAAAAAACTGTCCAACTATTTGCACAATTCAAAAATGAGGTATATCTTTGCACCGTCATTCAGAGAGATACTAATGACAACGAACTTAAAAATACTGGAGAGATGGCAGAGTGGTCGATTGCAGCGGTCTTGAAAACCGCCGTACAGCGATGTACCCGGGGTTCGAATCCCTGTCTCTCCGCAAAATTATAACGGACAAGGCCTTGTGACTTTGTCCGTTTTTTTATTTAAAAACATAAACGTTAGAGGAATTTCAGTCTGATGAAAACAAATACTATATGCATCTTGGTGGGCATTGTTTTATGTGCTTCATTCTATACGCTTACTGCACTTGTATCTCCTGCCAATTCTGTTGATTGTACCGATTCTCTTAGTGTTGTTAATGCTCCGCATAATACTAATTTACCTATAGTGCCTACTGAATCGTCGGTGTTTGGTGAGCAATTGCCTATCGATAGACAAGATGTATATGAGGCGCTCGACCGTGAAATTTTGACAAATACTTTTTGGCATACCAATACTATACTTGTAATGAAACGCGCAGGGCGTTATTTCCCTGTTATAGAACCTATATTGGCTGAGTATGGTATACCTTCTGACTTTAAATATTTGGCTGTTGCTGAAAGTAATTTGCTTCCAAGTGCAAAGTCGCCAGCAGGAGCTGTTGGGTTGTGGCAAATACTTGAGGCTACAGCAAAAGAGCTTGGCTTGGAGGTTAACGATGAAGTCGATCAGCGCTACGATGTTGAACTTAGTACACGAGCAGCTTGTCAATTTTTGCGTCGTTCGTATCGTACATTAGGTTCATGGACAATGGTTGCAGCTTCGTATAATTGCGGATTAGGTCGTGCAACTAAGAGTCAGGAAACTCAGTTGCAAAATAACTATGTAGATATCTTATGGAATGAGGAAACGGCTCGGTATGTGTTTCGTATAGCTGCGCTTAAGATAATTATGAACTCGCCTTCCGAATATGGTTTTTATTTGCACGATAGCGATATTTATGCTCCATATAATTATCGCGATACTATTATCAATTGCGAGATTCCCAATATAGCTCAATTTGCTATTGAGCATAATACAACTTACAAAACTATCAAGATACTTAATCCTTGGCTTCGTCAGAATAAGCTTACCAATGCAAAGGGCAAACAATATACGATAAAATTACCTCAGTAGGGTAGTGTTTGTCGCAGGTTAGTTTGTAACGATGTC
>JBGUYH010000197.1:0-31830 GCA_045118595.1 Bacteroidales bacterium
CCATCGAGTGAGTTTGGTTTGCTATAGCCAAAGTCTTGCCCAAAAACAACAGGATGCATGCCATCTGTAAGGTTCTCAACACGTTCCATATAGATGTCGCTGTAGAGTGGGTAACTATGCTGACCAGTAAGTGTGCCGTTACCACTTTGTACGTAGATAAATGTTAGAAGGTCTTGTGCCTCTGGTGTGGCATTGGGGTTGACGGGTTTCTGTGCTATTGCTGCTACTGAGACAATAGCTGCAAGTGTTGATAGTATTCTCTTCATTATTCTGATTCTTTTGGTTAATACTCTTCAATGGTGTTGAAACATGAAGCTTGCACTCCATTGGCGTTGCACATATTGGGCCAAGCAGTGTCGCTCCATGCATAGCGTACGTCTTGCGGTGTTTTTACGTGTTTACTTGTAAGTTCTACCTGATAGATAGCATCAGTGCCTTTGTTTCGTTTAACTATTTTGGCTTTGGCAGGATAAAAAACGCCATCGTTGCTAGCTATTTCGAATAGGTTTGGTGCTTTACCATCGGTGGTATGTAAATCTTGGTCGTTGTCGAATGTAACAATGGCTTTTGTACCAACTATGGTTAATGCTTTGAATAGTGGTGCTTCGTAGCGATAGTTTTTCTTGTTGTATATGTGGTTGAGTATGGCTGCAGCAAATCGATTTCCAGCCTCTACTTTGTGCTGTGGATGTATGTTGGTAGTGTCGCCTAATTCGCCAATTACAACCATTGCAGTGCCTGGAATTTGTAGTGCTCGGCGTTGATTTTCGCGTATGATTACACCATTGCCATTGCCATATCGGTATGGGGCTATTTGAGCATAAACGAATGGTAAATCATCGTTGTTAAATGCTACACGCCATTCATTGATTAAAGCAAACATCATATCGGTGTAGGCTTGCGGATTATTTGTATTCTCTTCACCCTGATACCATGCTACACCTCGTATTTTATAATTTGTGAATGGTGCTATCATAGCGTTGTAGATACGAGCAGGACGACAAGGTCCCCACTCTCCCTGATTTAACTCTTCGTTGGCACGTCGCAACCTATCGCAGTTGATGTATGCCTCTTCGGGTGTCCAGCATTCGATGGGAGTGCCACCCCATGTTGAGTTGATGATGCCAACAGGTACATTGAGTTCTCTTCTTATCTGACAAGCTATGAAGTAGCCTATTGCACTGAAATAGTTAATATTGTTTTGAGTGGCTTCTTGCCATTGTCCGCTAACATCGTGAGTTGGGGTTTCTGATGTGCGATAGTCTACATGAAACATTCTGATGTCGGGTTGGTTGGCTTGGGCTATAACCGAGTCTTTTCCAATAAAGCCAGCACCGATGGTCCACTCCATATTGCTTTGTCCTGAACAGAGCAACACTTCTCCTACCATCACATTCTGAATGGTATGTTTATCCCATCCATTTATCTCGATGTCGTATGTGTCGAACGAACCTATAGGAGTGTGCAATGTTACGCTCCAAGTGGCGTCGGCTGAGGCTTCGGTTGTTACTTCTTGGCCATCCCACGAAGCAACAACGGTGATTGGTTCTTTGGGTTTTGCCCAGCCCCATATCTTTATGTCACTATCTTGCAGCACTACCATTCCGTCAGAAAAGATGGATGGTAATGTTACATATGCCTGAGCAGTTGTTGCTACTATTAATAGCAAAGCGGTTGTTATTCTTTTTATTGTCATAGCAAACCTACAAATACGCTTGTAGAGACATATCAATAGGCGATATGTCTCCACTTAGCGTGCCTTTTTTCTATAAAAATGTTTTGTGTTGATTATATCTGATAGCATTATCGCAATGCCTCATTTTTATCAATAAGTGCATTGATTCGAACAACAGAAGCAGCCGATGTTAAGTCGTCTTGAGGTGTGTTCATTACGTAGTCAACAAGTTGGTCGATGGTTGATGTTGCTACGTGTAGTCGTGTATCGCTCGATGCGTAGTATATGAATACTTTGCCGTCGTTGTCGGCTATCCAACCATTAGAGAATACTACGTTTGATACGTCGCCAACGCGTTCTGAACCATATGGCGCTATAAAATGTCCGGCAGGTTTGTGTGTTACGATCCACGGTTTTTCAATGTCGCTCATAAACATATAGAGCACATAGCGAAGTCCAGCAGCAGTGTTGCGCACGCCGTGAGCCAAATTTAACCAGCCATATTTTGTTTTAATAGGTGCTGGTCCTTGTCCGTTTTTAACTTCGTAGATGGTGTGGTATGTTTTTGCATCGATGATATATTCGTCTTTTACCTCGGCACGTCGTATGTCATCACATAACCCCCAACCTATACCACCGCCACTACCTGTGTCGATAAATCCATCTTGTGGGCGAGTGAAGAATGCGTATTTGCCATCAACGAAGTGTGGAAAGAGAACAACGTTGCGTTGTTGTCCTGCATGTGAGATGAGGTCGGGCAAGCGTTCCCATGTCTTGAGGTCTTTGGTGCGAGCTATTCCAGCAGCAGCTACTGCGCTACTAGTGTCGCCTGGCATAGCTGATGGATCTTTGCGTTCTGAACAAAAAACACCATAGATATAACCATCGTCGTGTTGAGTTAGGCGCATGTCGTAGACGTTAGTATCTGGGTTGCCTGGTACTTGTGGCATTGTTACTGGACGGTCCCAGAATCGAAAATTATCGATGCCATTCGGACTCTCGGCTACGGCGAAGAATGATTTACGATCGACACCCTCTGTGCGCACCATAACAATGTATTTATCGCCCAACTTCATTGCACCTGCATTGAAGGCTGCGTTGAACGATATGCGCTCCATAAAGTAAGGATTGGACTTCTCATCGAAGTCGTAACGCCATTCCAATGGAATATGTTCGCGCGTTACGACTGGATACTTGTATTTGTTGTAGATGCCATTGGAGCTAAATAGCGGCTCGTTAGGGCGCGTTATTAACTCCTCAAAATCCGTTTGGATTTTTTGTTTTCGTTCGGTGAAAAGTGACATTTTTGTATTTGTGTTAAAGTGTTGTGTGTCGGGTTTGTGTTGTTCGTTGTAGGAACAATGCAAAATTATATTACACTTTTTTACAAGTCAAATACTATTCTGTCATAATATAATGCAATTGCGATATTGTGTAGTGGAGTTTGTATATTGTACTATATGGATAATATATTGATATACAGAGATATAAATATCATAATAATGGCTTGTACTATTATAACCAAAAATAGATTATTAATGCTATTTGCACAATGAGTATTAGTGGCACTCCGATGGTGAATTTCGCATGTTGTGTCTTGTGTCGGAAGAGTAACATGGCTAATAGAGCTCCAACCGATCCTCCGATGGCTGCCATAAGTATGAGTGTAGCTTCTGATATGCGCCATTTATTGTGTTTCGCCTTGTATTTATCGATGCCATAAAGTGCAAATGTGATTATCGATATGGCTAAAAATGCATAGAAAATAAAAATCATGGTATAACAAATGAATTATCCTGCGTCAAAAATACAAAAACTCTAAAAACTACTCCTCGCTCACCACTTTTATCGAAACCGACTTCAGTTGTTGCCAGCCGGCTTTGTCGGTGAGGCGTATCATGAAGTGGTAGTCGCCCGTGTCGATGTCGGAAGGAATGTCGATGCTGATGTGCGGCGTGTAGGTTGTTTGACCGGCAGGAATGACAAAATCTTGGTTGTAGACCCACGGTTTTTGCGCCTCTTTCTTATCGTCCATGACGCACTCTGTGGCCGATGTGCTATGCGTGTGATGGTCGAAATTGTTGTGTATCTCGATGTTGAAACTGCCAAGTTCGATGTCGTCGGCTAGGGTGTAGCAAAACTCTATTGTTTCGCCTCTGAAGCACGAATAGCAGTCGGTGGGGCAAGTTAGCTCACCTGCGTCGGTTATCGTTGGTGTGGTAGTGTCGGTTTCGTCGGCATCATTTCCACATGCCGAGAGTATTGCTGCAATAATGGTTAATGTAAGTATCTTGTTCATAGTTTTTTATGTTGAAAATTGACAATTGACAGTTGACAATTTTGGGTAGTGCATTGTCAATTATCAATTGTCAATTGTGAATTATTATTCTTCTTCCTCTTCTTCTTCCGCAGTTATTGCTTTCTGAGCTGTTGTTGAGTTACCATTTTGGTCGGTTACTGTTAAGTGCAAGATGTCGCCTTCCACTACGTCGTCGATGCCAGTGATGTGTTCGTGGAACTCAGGTATGTTGAGCACGCCCACATATTTGCTGTCGGTGAATACTTTAGCCAGTTTTACATTGGCTTCGTTGGTAGCAGAAACGATGCTAACGGTGATGATAGCCACGCGACCAGGAGCATCTATTTCGGCCTCGGTACATAAGTATTCGCCTTCGAGGTTAGCCTCTTCGATGGTTACTGTTGGGGCTGCTACTGGGTCATCGTCGTCTTTGTCGCACGATACAAATGAGAATGAGAGAATTGTTGCGAAAAGTATTGATATGTAAGATTTCATTTTGTTTAGTATTAAGTTGTTATTCATATGTACAAAGAACTATTTATGATTTACTGGCGTTCTCTGCACGTTAATTATCAACAATTGAATTTTCAATTGTTAATTATCAATTGTCAATTTTATTGAGGCCGAGAAGTTTCGACCAGCTTCGGGCACGTCGATGAGGCGATAATAGCTCGTGTGGTCGTAGTATCGCTTGTTGAGTAGGTTGTCGGCGTGTAGCGAAGTTTTTAGCTGAGCTTTGCCTATGTTGAATGTCTTTGTAGCTGAGGCGTTGAGAGTCCAATGTCCAGCGGTTGTTTTTTCGGGTGGCACAATTCGTTCTTGTTTACCAACCAAATGTGCGCCTATGCTTATCTGTCCACTATTATCGGCACAGAAATAGCGATGCAATTCGCCATTTACCGACCAAGGTGTTGAGAATGGCAATGTGTAGCCCTTCTTGTCGCCCGACATCTGTTCGGCATACAGATATTCGCCCATCAACTCAGCACCCCAATGACTACCCAAAGTACACGTTAGCTGCCCCTCGAAACCATAGCGAACAACCTTAGCTTGTGTGTAGCGATAGAGTTGCAGCCCTTCGATGTAGTCGGCCGTCGGACTGAGGTAGATGTAGTTAGGGAAATAGTTGAAATATGGGTCAATCTGCATACTTACGATGTTGTTGCTCCAATGTATGCCAGCATCCACTTGGTACGAACGTTCGGCACTGAGCGCGCTGTTACCTTTCTCGTAGCGGAAAATGTGGTAATTGATTCCGTTTGCTTCAAGCTCTTTTGGTATAGGCATACGGAAACTCTTGCCCACATTGGCTTTTAGCACCCAGCGCCCAACTGCCTTGCTTATGCCAACCGACCACGTCAGACTATTGAACCTACGCTGTTGGTTGGCCGAGCGCTCCACAAATACAGAGTCGCCTTGCGCAGTTGGCGTTTTGTACCAATCGGAATAGCTATCGATGTGCACCGTGGCATGGTCGAAGCGTAGTCCAGCATTCACATTGCCTCCATTTTTAGCCAATGGCCACCTACTATGTAGGTAAAAGCCAGCCATTGTGCTTCGGAAATCGGGAATGATAAATCCCCAACCATCGCGTTTGTTGTGCTGATGCTCGGCATTGGCGCCCATGCTCATCTGCCCCAAATGTTCGGTAGGAAGGTTCAGACTAAGCGATGCTGTGTACGTATTCTTATCGAAACGCCTCTCGAGCGAACCATTGGGCGTGGGCATATAGCCATGCGACACAGGTTCGGAATGCTCTTCGCGTACATTGCGTTGATAGGCAATATTGAGGTTGATGGCAATATCGTCGCCCACCATCAGCATCGAATGACTTTGCGCTTTGAAATGGTTTACCCACTGATATGGCAGAGAGATGTCGCGTGCCGAATGGTCGTAGTCGATGTCGGACAAACGCACCTCCAATCCGTGCGCATTGGCAAAGAAACCCGTCTTGGTATAGCTATCGGATAGGCGTATGTCGGTGTGGAAGTTATATGTGGCATAACCTATCATTATGCTACCATCGCGTTCGTGTCCAGCCGTGTTGCGCAGCCTGCCATTGTGCAACTTTATGTAATACGAATAGTATTGTATGCTGTCGGTAGGTACGCGGCTGTCGGCATAGTTGCTCAGTGTTAGGTGTGCCCGATAAAAAAACTTATTGAGCCACCCACCAATGCGAGCCGAAAAGCCCAACTGGTCGTTGACCGAACGCCCCATCCATTGCACCTCACTGCTCAATGGCGATGTTGGTATATGGTTGGTATATAGGTTAATAACTCCACCAATGGCATCGGAACCGTAGAGCAGCGCTCCCGGACCTTTCAGCACCTCAATGCGGTCGACACTAAATTGGTCAATCTCCAATCCGTGGTCATCGCCCCATTGTTGTCCCTCGTGTTTGATGCCATTTTCAGCCACCACCATGCGGTTGAAGCCCAATCCGCGAATGATAGGTTTCGACTGTCCCGAGCCTATGCTCATAGCCTTCACGCCAGGTATTTGTTCCAGCGTTTGCATAAGGCTACCCGAGAAATGCGTTGCTATGTAGTCGTTGCTAACCTGAATGGCACTTTGCGACGACTTGAGCAATTGGCTATGTTGCGACACACCACTCACCGTAACGTCATTGAGCGTAATGACCGTATCGGGAATAGCCAACGCAACAGCCGCCATTAAGTATGTCAGCATTGCTTGCCTTCTTGTTTTCTATAAAACGATAAGGATAGGCACACACCAATATTGTGCGCACCGAAAAAAAAGACTCTTAGGCAAGCATAGTAGGAGGCGCACGCAACAGAGGCAACCCAGCAACACAAGCCGAGTTCATATCAATCTGCCTTGCTCTGATGCTGCCATTTTCATTGTCGACCAATGCAATGCGTACCTCGTTGGTAGCCACATAATTCAGTCCGACAAACTGACACAGAACACAATCGTGCGAATGTCCAGCACCACCATCGAGGTGACCAGCACAAGGCAAGTGATGAATACACTTGCTACATTCGGCATCGGCATGCGATATGTTGTGGTGATTATGCGTGTGAACCGACGAAACGAGCAGCATTGGCAAGAATGCCAACATAAGCAGCAATGATGATATATGTTGTTTCGTCGAGAGTTTCATGGGCGCAAAGGTAGTGGTTTTTGTGGTTTGTTGTTAGTTATGATACTCGTAAGTTGTGAGTTTTTTACTTTGCTTATTTTTTTATCTTTGCTACAAAAATAATAACACTATGAATATCAAAATGATGAAAAGAATTGGCGCATTATGTGCCGTAGCAGTAACAATGATATGCTGCACCGATGGTGTTAAATCAACAAGCAGTGGCGAATTTGTTGAGTTTGATGTCAGAACTGATTTTACTGATAATCCTTTCACATTTTTCAAGGGCAAAGGGTTACTTTTAGCTGCAGGTTCCGAGACCGATAGCATCAATGAAATGACAATAGGTTGGGGTGCTTTGGGTAATATTTGGGAGCCAGATAATTGTGTGATTACTGTTTATGTAGCAAGTGGTCGGCATACGTTTGGCTACATGGAAAAAGCACGTTATTTCACCGTTATGCAGTTTGCCGATGAGCGTGCCGATATACTCCGATACATGGGTACCAAGAGTGGCCGCGATGGTAATAAGGCTGAGGCACTTGGATTACATACACTCTATACCGAAAATGGAGTGCCATATTTTGAAGAGGCAGAAGCTGTCTACGAATGTGAAATGTTGTATCACGCACCATTCGATACTGAAGGATTTGGTGATGTGCCCGCCCAATTCTATTCGCATTTTGATGCAGGAATACATTCAATGTATATGGGACGTATAGTGAAAGCTATGCGTAAGAAATAGGTGTTTTTTTATAAAAAATAGGAGGTAAGCATACATATATAGTTGATGCTTACCTCTTACTCTTTTTATACTTTAGTTATCTATCTGAGATCGAAGAATTTTACTGGTTTTCTACTCATTGCTGGGTATTGCAATTGTGTAATGTATTCTGGCGATTCAAAGCTTATCTGTGGTGCTACTCGCACTTTCGACCTGAAAATATCTTTTATCTCTTTAGCAAATGCTTCGTCGGTGCGGTCAGAACCAATACGAACCTTAATATCATCGGTGCCTAAATTATTGGTGTACACTTCAACCACGTAGCCTTTTACTCCAGGTATGTCTTCTAATATGTCAAACAAAGCAGGAGGATAAAGCGTTGTTCCTTTGTATTTTATCATCTGTCCCTTTCGTCCAATCACCGAACTTAGTCGGGTAGTGTTGCGTCCGCAAGAACAAGGTTCGTTATAATGATAGCAGACATCGCCAGTTTTGAATCTTACGAGTGGCATACCTTCAACACCAAGCGATGTTATTGTCACCTCACCAGCTTCACCTTCTGGTACTGGATTGTTATTTTCGTCGAGGAACTCAACAATGATTAGCTCAGGTTGAACGTGTCCGCCACAGAAGGCTTCACAATCGGTAAACGAGGCTTGCATTTCTGTTGAGGCGTAAGTGCCATGTAGTATGAGTTCTGGCCACTTCTCGTGTATTTTTTGTCCAAGTGTAGTATATCCGCCTTGTGGTGTGCGTAGTGCTTCGCCAATGCAAACGCACTTGCGTAGGCTTGAATTATGGTAGTCGATGTTGTTTTTTTCTGCAAAGTCGATAAGCTTCATCAGAAACGATGGCACACACATACATAGTGTTGGTTTAATACGCTGAATGGTATCCCATTGCAATTCAGGTATGCCATTGCCCACTCTGCAAACTCCCATGCCCAATTCGCGTGCACCGAGGAAATAGGCTAATCCGGCCATGAAACGGCGGTCGATGGTGACCATCTCTTGCATAGTGTCGTCGGGAGTGCAACCTGTTGTGTCAAACGAGAGGTATTCGTTATACGAGAGTCGGTCGAGGTCGCCCTCTGTGAGCATAAACGTAACAGGGTCGCCCATGGTGCCTGATGTAGTGACAATGTCGACAACTTCGCGACGACTGACGCATAAGAACTCATCGTTGTGAGTTTGCAAATCGGTTTTGGTTGTTACGGGTAGTTTTTTTAAGTCGTCTATTGTTTTGATAGAGTTAGGATCGATGCCCGTTTGTGCAAACATGCGTTTGTAGAATGGCGAGTGTTCGGCAACATAAGCAATGGTTTTGCGAAGTTGCTCCTCTTGAAAAAGTTTTATTTCGCTTGCCGATTGATATTGTAATTTTGGATTGCGAATCATATATGGTTATTTGCTTTTTTTGATGCGTTAACTATTATTGATTTTGTGGGCTGCAATAATACTCAAAAAAATGCAAAATCATTAGTGTTTATTCAGAAAGTGTTGGCGATTGTTGTTCATACTTGTGTTGTTATAGGTGATGAATTATCCGAAATAATAATTGTTTTGTTTTATGTTTGTTCAAACGATTGTACATACTAAATGCTCTTCTTACTTTTGACTAATCAATCAATAATAAAGGATAATGATTATGATAAAACGGATAGTGTTTATTGTTTATGCATTGATATTTTCACTCACAGCAATGGGGCAATCGGGGTCAGCTCCAGCCTTCCCTGGTGCCGAAGGACATGGTCGGTACACAACAGGTGGTAGAGGTGGTACGATTTATCATGTTACCAATTTGAACGATAAGGGCGCAGGTTCGTTTCGTGATGCTGTAAGTGCTGAAAATCGCATCGTAGTGTTTGATGTAGGTGGTGTAATCGCTTTAGCATCTGATGTAACAATAAAAAAGAATGTGACTATTTTAGGACAAACGGCACCTTATCCAGGTATAACACTACGCTATTACACGGTGCGTCCTGGAGCCAACAACATAATTCGTTTTATCCGTATTCGTCGCGGACAAGAGAAGGATGTTAACGATGGAGCTGATGCTATTTGGCAACGTGAAATTACAAAGATGATAATAGACCATTGCTCTTTCTCGTGGTCGATTGACGAAGTAGCATCGTTTTACGACAATAACAATTTCACAATGCAATGGTGCACATTGGGAGAGAGTTTGTGCAATCCTGGTCATAGCAAAGGTGCTCATGGCTATGGTGGTATCTGGGGCGGAAAGTTAGCTTCGTTTCATCACAATTTAATTTGTCATGTTGCTAATCGTTCACCTCGTTTTTGTGGAGCTCGTTACGATTGGACCGATTATACATACAACACAGAATATGCTACATACAATTGGGAAAATGCAGTGCAGGCTGAGAATGTCGATTTTCGTAATTGTGTGGTCTACAACGCTAATGGCTGCTATGGTGGACCTGGTGGTGGACAAATAAATATGGTAGGCAACTATTTCAAAGGTGGTCCGGGATCTTCTATTGATCGCATAACAACGGTTTCAATTGCTAATAGTGGGAATGCAGGAGATAATTCAAAATATTGGACTATGACAAGCCGTTATTATCTCTCCGATAATGTAATAAATGGTTCGGCTGCATCGTGGGAAAAGATGAAATATGATAGTGATGTTCCCTCGCTAAATGGCGAATATTACACCAACGATTCACATCACTATTATGGCGATGACCAAACCTATACGCAAATAGATGGTGTCGATTGTTTACCCGTGAAACTTACTGCAGCAGCACCTTATGGCAATGTTACGACACATAGTGCTGCTACGGCATTTAATAAAGTACTTGCCTATGCAGGTGCATCACTCTGTCGTGATGATGTTGACGATCGTTACACAACAGAGGCGGCAAATGGCACATGTACCTACAAAGGCTCGGTAACCAATAAATATGGTCGCATTGACCTCGTGTCGGATGTGAATGGCTACACCGAAACAACGTTTGGTAGCAGCGTGCGCAATGATGATTTCGATACCGATGGTGATGGTATTCCCGATGTATGGGAAATAGCTAATGGTCTGAATCCTAATAGTGCAGCCGACGCAAACGCATATACACTCGATACAGAAAAAGGCTGGTATACCAATATTGAGGTTTATGCTAATTCACTTGTACAAGACATAATGCAAGATGGTAATGCAGATGCAACAACAGCCTTTACCGACTATTATCCAGCAGTTACATTTGTTGATGATATTGCAAATATGGCTACATATACAGAGCCAAGTGAGGAGGAAGAGACAGATATAACATTGGTTATTTCACAAGATACTAATACAGGAACTAACACTTCATCAACTTACAATTTTAACAATGGCATAACCATTACTAATGGAAGCAGTAAAGCCTATGGCACAGGTAATGAAAAAGGAATAAAATATTCAGCCAATGTGCAGTATACTATCAATTTGCCGCAAAATATTAAGATTACTACAGTTAATGTCAGTGGGTACGACAATTATGCCGATGTTGATGCATATTTAGGCGAATTGAATGGAGTGGAGTATGCAAATGACAAATACGTCTTTACGCAAAAAGATGGTGATGGCAACTATACCATAAATTCATATAGCATAGAACTCTCAACAGCAGCCGTTGGTACGCTCACATTTACTCCCAAAGGCAAACAAGTGGTGTGGGTTATAACATTAAGTGGAACAAAAACATCGAACTCAACCCCAGTGAATACCATTGAGGTTGATTCTGAGCCTACAAGTATCACATATTATGATATGTTTGGACAACGAGTAAGTGCCATACACAAAGGAATGTTGCTCAAAGTTACGGCATATGCTAATGGGAGTACAACAACGCAAAAAATTAGCGTAAAATAATTAAACATAACCTTTTCAGTTTTTTAATCCGCTCATAGCTTCAATGGTTATGGGCGGATTTTTTATTTTTGCAGCGCAAAAAAACTCTGCCAATGAATCGTTTCGCCGACATAATATTACCCGTTCCTATTACCAAACTTTTCACATATAGCATTCCCGATGGTATGGAGCAAATGCTCGAAGTAGGGTCACGTGTGGTTGTACAGTTCGGTCGTAAAAAATCATATTCGGGTATAGTGCGTCGGCTTCACAACGAACAGCCAGATTACGAAACTAAGCCAATAGAGCAAGTTGTCGACCAGTCACCTATCGTTGTTGATAGGCAGTTGCAAATGTGGGATTGGATGTCGCAATACTATTGTTGCTCGTTAGGTGACATATACAGGGCAGCGCTACCATCTGGACTAAAACTTGAAAGCGAAAGTCGGCTGATGTATAATGTTGATTTCGAAGCAGAAGAACGACTAAGCGAAAAGCAAGAGATGATACTCAACTATGTGGAGTTGAAAAAAATGTGCACAATAAGCGAATTGCAGTCGTTTTGCAAAGATTTTAATGTGCTGCCACAAGTTAAGAAACTATTGTCTCAAGACGCCCTTTTCATTAGCGAAGAGTTACGCGATAGCTATAAACCCAAAACAGATACCTATTATAGCGTGCCATCTGATAACAGAACCGATGAAGCATTAGGATCTGCTATGGATAGTTTAGGACGCGCTCCAAAACAGCTCGAAGCTCTCATGCAGTTCATTACGGCAGTAGGCGGATTGACAAAGGTTAAGCAAGGCGAGGCGCTACGCCGCAATACTGCAATTGAACGCAACATTAGTATGCCAGCGCTCAACGAGTTGGTAAAGAAAGGCGTTTTAGCAATAGAAAAACGTAAAGTATCGAGACTCGAAAGTTGTGATGCTAATGTTGAAGAACCACATGCATTGTCGGCAGAACAAGCACAAGCTCTTGACGATATAGAAAAAGCTTGGCAAGAGAAGCAAACAACACTTTTGTTTGGTGTCACGTCGAGTGGTAAGACGGAAATTTATATTCATCTGATAAAGAAGTGTTTGGCAGAAGGTAAACAGGTGCTGTATCTGCTTCCTGAAATAGCTCTGACTACGCAGATAACGCAACGTCTACGGCGTCATTTTGGCAACGATTTAGGTGTTTATCATTCTAAATTCAATGATGCAGAGAGAGTCGAAGTGTGGAATAAGCTACTCTTAACCGACGATTATAAAGTGATACTTGGTGTGCGTTCGGCTATTATGCTCCCATTTCGCGATTTGGGACTTATCATTGTAGATGAAGAGCATGAAACATCATATAAACAGTTCGATCCAGCACCGCGCTACAATGCACGTGACATGGCTAATGTTCTTGCCGGATTGCATCATGCTAAGGTACTGATGGGCAGCGCCACACCATCGTATGAGAGTTATCAGAACGCATTGGCTGGCAAATATGGTTATGTTGAACTGCAAAAACGCTATGCAGGTATTCAGATGCCAGAAATAATTACCGTCGATATGCGTGAAGCAAGGCATAAAAAACAGGTCGTTTCCATCTTTTCACTGCGACTAAAAGAGGCTATCGACAAGGCGTTGCAGCAAGGCGAACAAGTTATTCTGTTTCAGAATAGGCGAGGCTTTTCACCTTATATCGAATGTAATCAGTGCGCATGGATACCCAAATGTGAAAATTGCGATGTGAGCCTTACATATCATAAAAATACCAATCAACTTGTGTGTCATTATTGCTCATACACCATTCAGATACCGCAAACATGTCCGTGCTGTGGCAATCCGCAACTCGAACCACAGGGATATGGAACAGAAAAAATTGAGGAAGAGGTGAAAGCTGTATTCCCAAATGCTAATGTGGTGCGTATGGACCTCGATACCGCACGTAGCCGACAAGCTTACGAACGAATTATTGGCGATTTTGAACAGAAAAAGTACGATATTCTTGTTGGTACACAGATGATTTCTAAAGGTCTTGACTTTGAACGTGTATCGACAGTTGGTATAATGAATGCCGACAATATGCTCAACATGCCCGATTTTCGTGCCTATGAACGTTGCTTTCAGATGATAAGTCAGGTAAGTGGCAGAGCTGGACGACATGGTAAGCGCGGGCAAGTTATTTTGCAAACACGTCAGGCTGATCATCCTGTGGTACAGCACATAGTAAACAACGATTATAAAGCCAATGCACGTGAGCAACTTAGCGAACGAGAGTTATACCATTATCCACCTTTCGACCGCATGGTCAACATTATCATAAAACACAAAAACTACGATACGGCTCGTTATGCCGCTATTGAAGCCGGAGAACGACTAAGGCAGATCTTTGGTCCGCGCGTACTTGGACCGCAAGAACCCGAAGTAAGTCGTATTGCAACATACTATTTGCAACGCATCATCATTAAAATAGATAAGCAGAGTTCACCATCGAAAGTTAAAGCTATCATGACCGATTGCATGAATCATTTGCTTTCACAAGAACAGTACAAAAGTGTGGTATGGAATGTCGATGTTGATCCTTATTAGAATTAAAAAACAGACCATTCATTGTTGAGTTTTGTAACAACGCGTAGACTGAGTTATATAAAAACGACCGTCTAATTTTATGCCAAGAAATAAATACAATCCATATGAAAACATCAGTCATGAAACTATTATTGGTCGTATTAATGTTGCTATAAAAACAACAGAAGTAGTGCAATTAGAACAAAAAATAGCATCAAGCTATTCTCAATTCACAATAGATTCCTAATACGCAATTCGTAATTAACTCGTAACTTTGCACGCGATCTGCAAATGATGCTAAGATGAGAAAAAAATATGATTACCTTGTAATAGGTTCGGGTGCTGCCGGACTTAGTTATGCGCTCAAAGTTGCTGAAAAAGGCAAAGTAGCGCTCATCTCGAAGACAACACTCGATGTCACCAATACCTCTAAAGCTCAAGGTGGCATTGCGGCCGTTACCGACCAAAAAGATAACTACGAGAAACATATTGTCGACACACACATAGCTGGTGCTGGCATTTGCGATCCTGATGTGGTGCGTATGGTCATTACCAAAGCACCCGAACAGATACGCCAATTGCTCGAGTGGGGTACGGCATTTGATAAGAAAGCCGACGGACAATTCGACCTTCACAAAGAAGGCGGACACTCTGAATTCCGCATTTTACACCATCTCGACAACACAGGTGAAGAGATACAACGCGCTCTTATTAGCCAAATAAAGAATCATCCTAATATCGATGTCTACGAGCGTCATTTTGCCATCGATGTCATCACACAACACCATCTTGGACGTTCCAACGAGCCTTGGATGAAAGATATTCGTTGTTATGGTGCTTATGTACTCAACGAAGCCACACATGAGATAATAACATTCTTGTCGAAAGTGACAATGATGGCCACAGGCGGTGTGGGTAATGTTTATCAAGTTACAACAAATCCAACCATATCAACAGGCGATGGCATAGCAATGGTATTCCGTGCTAAGGGTATCATACAGAATATGGAGTTCATACAGTTCCATCCAACGTCGCTATATAATCCGCAAGAACGTCCTAATTTCCTCATAACAGAAGCTATGCGAGGTTATGGCGCCATACTGAAGCGCAAAGATGGTACTACGTTTATGGAGAAGTACGATGAACGTGGTTGTCTTGCACCTCGCGATGTAGTGGCACGTGCTATCGATAATGAGATGAAGCTTTCGGGCGATGAATTTGTATACCTCGACGTAACACATAAAGACCCAGAGGAGACAAAGCATCACTTCCCAATGATATACAACAAGTGCTTATCTATTGGCATCGACATAACCAAAGATTTCATACCAGTAGTACCAGCTGCACACTACTTGTGTGGTGGTATTAAGGTCGATATTAATGGTCGCACATCGATAAACAACCTCTACGCAGCTGGTGAATGTTCGTGCACAGGTTTGCATGGCGCTAATCGCCTAGCTTCTAATTCGTTACTCGAAGCTATAGTCTATGCCGATGTGGCTGCAAAAGACTCAACGGAGGTGATGTTACATACCGATTGGCGCGATGATGTGCCAGATTGGAACGATGAAGGCACAGTGCACAATGAAGAGATGATACTCATAACACAAGCCAACAAAGAAGTTGAAACCATCATGAGTAACTACGTTGGCATCGTGCGTTCAAATATTCGTCTGAAAAGAGCTCTCGACCGACTTGAGATTATTTATCGAGAAACAGAAGAACTCTATAACTCTTCGAAAATATCGATGAAATTGTGCGAACTGCGTAACAAGATAAATATTGGTTATCTGATAATTAAAATGGCACAAAAACGCCATGAAAGTCGCGGATTGCACTATACACTCGATTATAAAGAGCGCAATAAAAACCTCGATACATATCCAATCGATTAATTGGTAAACATATAATTGACACATAAACCAAGAAGAACCTATTGCTAATATGATAGGTTCTTTTTTTGTGCCATAATAAAAATGACGTAACAAATGCTGACAGATAAAATGCGATAATTTGTCAGAGCCGTTAAGCAATGTGCATTTTATTGTGTCATCTTGTCAGAAAAAATGCTTTGGCACACTTTGTGACAATGCGAGTGTCGGTTTGCTCCAACGAGCACCATTAAGAAATAAAGAAATAAAAAAAAGAATATAGATATGGCACAGATTAAAGGAAAGGTTCTTGCAGGCAAAGTGCTTGTAAAGCCACAGCCAGCAGAGACAAAGACAGCAAGTGGAATTATCATTCCTGATGCAGCACAAGAAAAACCACTCAAGGGCGAAGTTGTTCTTGTTGGTGCTGCAAAGAAAGACGAGGCAGTTGAAGTAAAAGTTGGCGACATCGTTCTCTATGGTAAATATTCAGGTCAGGAACTTACCATCGACGATGAGAAGTACCTCCTTATCAATCAAACCGACGTTTTGTACATTTGCTAATTGCAATGGCGAGCGATAGGATGCGTTATCAAAACCTATCGTACTTTTTTAACTCTTAATTTTTAAAGAAATGGCTAAAACTATAAAATTCAATACTGAAGCACGTGAGCTTCTTAAGCAAGGCGTCGATCAATTGGCCGATGCTGTAAAAGTAACTCTTGGTCCTAAGGGTCGCAATGTGGTTATCGAAAAGAAATTTGGTGCACCACACATTACTAAAGATGGTGTTTCTGTAGCCAAAGAGGTTGAACTCTCTGATCCACTTGCAAACCTTGGCGCACAAATGGTTAAAGAGGTTGCATCGAAGACTGGCGATGATGCTGGTGATGGTACAACAACAGCTACTGTATTGGCACAAGCCATTGTCAATGTTGGTATCAAGAACGTTACTGCAGGTGCAAATCCAATGGATCTGAAGCGTGGTATCGACAAAGCCGTTGCAAAAGTTGTTGAGAGCCTCAAATCGCAAGCACAAGAGGTTGATAATTCCAACAGTAAGATTGAGCAAGTAGCAACTATTTCGGCCAACAACGACCATGAAATAGGCAAACTTATCGCCGAAGCTATGAAGAAGGTTGGTAACGAAGGCGTTATCACAGTAGAAGAGGCAAAAGGTACCGATACAACAGTTGAAGTTGTTGAGGGTATGCAGTTCGATCGTGGTTATCTCTCACCATACTTCGTAACTAATACAGATAAGATGGAGGCAGAACTCGATTCTCCATTCGTACTCATCCACGACAAGAAGATTTCGACTTTGAAAGATTTGTTGCCAGTGCTCGAAGCTACAGCACAAACAGGTCGTCCACTTCTTATCATTGCCGAAGATATTGATGGTGATGCACTCACCGGACTTGTTGTAAACCGTTTGCGTGGTTCGCTTAAGGTAGCTGCTGTTAAGGCTCCAGGCTTTGGCGATCGTCGTAAAGAGATGCTTCAGGATATAGCAATACTTACTGGTGGTACTGTTATCTCTGATGAGGTAGGTCTGAAACTTGATATGGCTACCATCGAAATGCTTGGTAAGGCTGAAAAGATAACCATCACTAAAGAGAACACCACTATCGTTAAGGGTGCTGGTTCAAAAGATGCTATTGCCGAGCGAGTAGCTCAGATAAAGGGTCAAATAGCAAATACCAAGAGCGACTATGACCGTGAGAAACTCCAAGAACGTTTGGCTAAGTTGTCGGGCGGTGTAGCAGTTCTCTACGTAGGTGCAGCTACCGAGGTTGAGATGAAAGAGAAGAAAGACCGCGTTGACGATGCATTGTGTGCAACACGTGCAGCTGTTGAAGAGGGTATCGTACCAGGTGGTGGTGTGGCTTACATCCGTGCTACAGCAGCTCTCGAAGGTATGAAGGGCGATAACGATGACGAAACAACAGGTATCGACATTGTACGTCGTGCTATTGAAGAGCCAATGCGTCAGATTGTGTTCAACGGTGGCAAAGAGGGTGCAGTTATCGTGCAGAAAGTAAAAGAAGGCAAAGGCGACTTTGGCTATAATGCTCGCGACGATAAGTTTGAAAACCTCTTCCAAAGTGGTGTTATCGACCCAGCTAAGGTTACCCGTGTAGCTCTTGAAAATGCAGCATCGATAGCAGGCATGTTCCTTACTACCGAGTGCATCATTGCTGATGAGAAAGAAGAAAAAGCAGCAGCTCCAGCTATGAATCCAGGTATGGGTGGCATGGGCGGCATGATGTAATTTTTGCAAAGCAACAAAAACACAAAACATCATAAAGCAAGACACCGCAGCTCTGTAACAAGGGCGGCGGTGTTTTTTTGTTTGTAGTCTATTATTTGCATGCTGCATATTCATTATTGTGTGGAAAAACCTCTATTTATCTTTATTTTTGCGCCTTAGAAAAGCAAATAACACGTATGAATTACCTTTCGGTTGAAAATCTGACCTATCATTGGGGCGATATATGCCTCTTCGACGATATTACATTTGGAATTAGTGAAGGACAAAAAACGGCTCTTGTAGCTCGTAATGGTACTGGCAAAACAACATTGCTTAATATGCTTACGGCCAAGTTGCCCAATGTTCGCTCCGATGGTAAACTCTATCCTGATAATGGCAAAATAACATTCAACGAGTCGATACGTGTTGGATATTTGGAGCAAAACCCATATTTCAACAACGAGAATACGGTGCTTCAGCAAGTGTTCGATTGCGGAACAGAGGTAACTCATGTTATTCGCGACTACGAACGTGCAGTGCAGAGTGGTGATGTGGAGCAAATTTCTGTGATGACCGACCGTATGGATGCTCTTAAAGCATGGAACTATGAGCAACGTATAAAACAGATTCTCTCACAGCTCAAAATTAACGAATTCGACCAGCAAGTGAAGAAATTGAGCGGTGGACAACAAAAACGTGTGGCATTAGCAGCATTGCTCATTTCTGAACCAAATTTCTTGATACTCGATGAGCCAACTAACCACCTCGATCTCGAAATTATCGATTGGCTCGAAGATTATCTCACACGCTCAAATATAACGCTACTTATGGTTACGCACGACCGATATTTTCTCGACCGTGTGTGCAATAACATCATAGAGCTCGATCAGCATAAAATATGGCAATACGAGGGTAATTATTCCTATTATTTACAGAAGAAACAAGAACGACAAGATATTCGTGCTGCCGAGGCCGATAAAGCTCGCAATTTACTTCGCAAGGAGCAGGATTGGATGAATCGCCAACCGCAAGCACGAGCCACCAAAGCACAATATCGCATCGATGCTTTCTACGACCTAAAAGAGAAGGCTAAAGTGACTCACGAACAACGTGGTTTGGAACTCAATTTTGCAGCGCAACGCATCGGGAAAAAGGTTGTTGATGCCTACGATATTAGTAAATCGTTTGGTGATAAGCATCTTATCGATAAATTCTCGTACAAATTTGCTCCCAAAGAGAAAGTAGGTATTGTGGGGCATAATGGCACAGGCAAAACAACACTTCTGAATATGCTCACTGGCAATTTGCAGCCAGATAGCGGACATGTTGAGGTTGGTGAGACTGTAGTTTTCGGATACTATAGGCAAGAGGGCATCAGCGTTGACGAAGGGAAGACTGTGCTTGAAGTAATATCTGATATAGCAGACCATATTAAGTTGGGTGATGATAAAACAATGTCGGCAGCACAATTTTTGCGTCATTTCTTATTTCCCAACGAGATGCACCATGTGGAGGTTAGTAGTTTGTCGGGAGGCGAGAAAAAACGTCTGTATCTGCTTACTGTACTTGTGCGTAACCCCAATTTCCTTATTCTCGACGAGCCAACTAACGACCTCGATATTCTGACGCTCAATGTGCTTGAAGAGTATTTGCAACAGTTTCAGGGTACAGTGATAATAGTGTCGCATGACCGCTTTTTTGTTGATAAAGTGGCACAACATCTTTTTGTACTCGATGGACAAGGTGGCGTGAAGGATTTTCCTGGTGACTATTCTGAATATATTGTTTGGAAAAAGCAGCAAGATAAGGTTGTTGAAACCACAAAGGATGACAATACTACCAATAGTGTTCAGCAGCCCAAAGAACGCAAACGTCGCCTAACGTATAATGAGAAGAAAGAGTTGGAGAGTATTGATGCTGAGATGCCCAAACTTAATGCTCGTAAAGATGAAATAGAAGCACTGATGAATGGTGGCACTACAAATTCCGAAGAAATTACTCAACTTGCTAATGAATATTCTCAGCTTTTAGCTCAAATCGACGAATTAGAAATGCGTTGGCTTGAACTGAGTGAGATTGAAGGGTAACTATGCATAAAAGCGGCATAGTTCCCCAATATTGAAAATACAAATTGCCCACAAATGAAGATTTATATCCTCTTTTGTGGGCAATTTTAAGTTTAGTTGCACACACTTGCAAAAGCAGAGTTGTGCAATGTGTTGTGGCTAATTATTTTTATCGTTTTCTTTGTCTTTTTTGAACTTTGCCACATACATTGTAGGTGGTATGCCAAAGTGTGCTTTAAACGCTTGGCTGAAATAACTTGTGGTTGAATATCCTGTCATAATAGCCACTTCGCCCACTTCATATTTCTTGTTGCGTAGTAGTTCGCCAGCATATTCCATACGCACGTTGCGAACAAAGTCGCGTGTGGTCAGACCAGTCAATTCGCGCATCTTACGATGCAAGTGAACACGACTTATGCCCACATCGTTTGCCAAATCTTCAATGCTGTAGTCGGGGTTCTTTACGTTTTTGTTCACCATATCTGTTATACGCTCAAGCAGTTTCTCGTCGAGTGTTGGTTCTGCTGTGTTTTTTTGCGTCATAACAATATCTTTGGCCACTTCATCGGCACGAATCTTTTCACGGCGTGCTATTAGGCTTCGGAGACTGGCAATGAGCACTTCAGTATTGAATGGTTTAGCAATGTATATGTCGGCACCATTTTCGTAACTCTCGATGCGGTCGGTATCGGCACTGCGCGATGTTAGTATAACCACAGGTATGTGACTGATATTGATATTGTTCTTTATGTTTCGGCACAGTGTGAAACCATCCATTAATGGCATGACGACATCGGTAACAACAATATCTATTTCACTGTTGAGCAGTATCTTAATGGCTTCTTGTCCGTTTGAGCATGTGATTATGTTGAATATCTTGCCTCCAACGGTTTTGCATACATATTTGCAAATCTCCTTATCGTCATCGACGAATAGAATGTTATATTTAGGTCGTCGGCCTTTAGTGTTTTCTGTTGTTTGCTCAATGTCGGATTCTTCGGCATCAACATTTTGTATGTTTACATTTTCAGCAGTTATCTGTTCGTAAGGTAAGCAGATGCGCATTAATCCGCCTTTGTGTGTTGGACAGTTCAGTGCTTTGATTGTGCCGTGGTGTAGCTCTACGAGTGTGCGTGTTAGGTCGAGACCGACACCGAAGCCTACTGTTCCGCTATTTACGGCATCGGGTAAGCGGTGGAAGCGGTCGAAGAGATGAACGGCCTCTTCTGGTGTAAATCCGTTGCCTGTATCTTCTACCTCAATTATGTAGCTCTCGCCCTGTCGGTCGGGGCATTGACCTAAGTAGGCACGTACTATGATGCTACCATTTTGTGGTGTATATTTTATGGCATTTGATATGAGGTTGGTGAGTATCTTGTCGAAATGGCGTGTATCGACTTCAGTAACGATGCTCTCCACTTGTGATGTGTCGGTGCTGAGGGTTATGTTTTTAGCACGAGCCTCAAAATCGAATGTGATGCACACGTCTTTGATAATATTGCTAACTACGGTTGGGTAGAAGTGCATCTCCATTTTACCTGCATCAATCTTTTGTATGTCGAGTATTTGCGTCATGAGGCGCAAAATGCGTTGTGTGTTGCGGTAGATGATGTTGTAGTTTTGTTGTCGTTCTGGGTCGTTGTCGTGTGCCATGAGGCTATTAAGTGGCGAGATGACGAGACTCATAGGTGTGCGAATTTCGTGTGCAATGTCGGTAAACATTTGCATTTTAGCTTCTCGCAGTTGCTGTGTATGTAGAGTGTGTGCTAATTGTGCTTTGGCGTGTCGTTTTATTCTGTTTTGTCGGTAGAAGAGCAAACAGAGAACGAACACAAGTGCTATGTAGATGATGTGTGCCCACCATGTATCCCATATGGCAGGGTGTACCACTATGGTTATTGTGATAGGGTCGGAAAGGTGTCCGTTGTTATCGCCTACGATTGTTATTTTGTATTCGCCAGGGTCGATATTGCGTAGCGATATGCGGTTGCTGCCGTTGCCTGTGTCGGTGGTAGGTTCGTTGTTGATAGTGTACCTATACGACATGTGTGGGCGTGGTATGAACTGAAGTGTGGTGAGTTCGATGGTAAATGAGTTGTCGGTGTTGCAGAGGTCGTAGCGCAGTGCATCGTCATCATTTTTTACCTTCCAATTGCCCGACATGGTTGAACGCAGCACACGTTGTCCTTTGAGGTACAAATCGGCCACTTTTATAATAGGTGGTTGGCTATATGTTGATATGTCGGTGGTATTGAAGTGGGTTATACCATCTGTGCCGCCGAAGAAGATGTGGTCATCAGGTGTAAGTGTTGACGAGCGTTTGGCAAATTCGGTTGTTATGATGCCATCTTGTTCGTAGTATGATGTTACGTTGAGTGTGTGCGAGTTGATATGTAGCAATTCGTGTGATGAGGTAGCCCAAATGTTGCCTTTATGGTCGCAAGTGATGGCCATGAAATCTTCGTGTGCCATGCCTTTGCTTAGTTCAAAATTTTGTGCTTCGGTGGTCGAGGTATTAATTCTGATAAGCCCTTTATTCGTTGCTGCCCATAAATATCCGCAACTGTCGGTGGTAAGGTCGGTAACGGTGTGTTCTGGTAGTATTCTGTTGGTGCGCATGCCCGACACAAAGTCGTTACTTTCTGTGTTCAAGCACCCGATGCCATCTTGTGTGCCTATGAATAGTTTGTTGCCACATAGGCATAAACTGCTAATCCAACGATTGTGGAGCATATTGATGGTTGGGTTGTAATCTATACCAAGGCTGTATTCGTACTGCTTTATTTGCTGTGTTTTTATGTTATAGATAAATAATCCCTCGCCCATTGTTCCGATGTATAAATTGCCGTATTTATCGGGCACAATAGCGTTAATTGATGGTGTAGGACCATCGGAAGGATGGAAGAGTTGTGTTTGTGTGAGTGTGCGATTGTGTATGTTGTAGTGCCACATGCCTTCGGTGAATGTACCTATCCAAATATTGCCATCGTTGTCAGATGCAAGGCACATGGTAGTTTTGGGTTGTTCCATGTGTTTGGCTTGCCATGAATTTGGGTCGATGGTGTAGATGCCATCGTTGTCGGTTCCAACATATAGTTTGCCATCGGTGGCATAGAGCAATTGCGACACGTAGTTAGAGCCTATTATGTTGTGTGTGCCAGAATGGCAGCCTATGTAATCGAATTTATTGGTGTTTTGTGGTATGATAACAGCTCCACGTTGGAATAGTCCGAGCCATAAGTTACCCCATTTGTCGGCCATGATGGTGTGTACTTTGGCTTTTTGACTGTCGAATGGTAGTGCTCCCATGTCGAAGTCGGTTACTTCAGCTGTGGTGCGGTTAAATTCTTTTATGCCGTTGCCATCGGTACCAATTAGTATATTGCCATTGTAGGGGTATAGTGTTTTGACATTAAGACCTATGGTGGCTTTGCTCTTTGTCTCTATTATGTCTGTCGAAGCATTGTAGCGCATTAGGCCGTGTGTGTTGCTCGATACATATATGTCGCCCTCTGGAGTCTCGCAGAAGTTGCTTATCGTGGCATTGTGTTCGGTTTTTACAATGTAGACGAATCCTTTTTCGCTTATGCGTGTGTTGCCACGGTCGGCTGTTGAAATCCAAATATTGTTGTGTCGGTCGGCCAAGATGCTTGTTATGTAGTAGCCAGTGAAGCCATCCATCTGTTTGGCTGTGTCGTCGCCATCTTTCATTTTAAACAATCCGTGTCCTGATGTTGCAATGTACATTTCGCCATTGCTCAGCTCAACAATGCCAGTGATGTAAGCACTAACTGTTTTGCCGTTGGGTAGGTACATGCGTATGTTGCGGAAATTGTCGTGTTCTTTGTCGTAGCGCATTAAGCCTTGTAGGGCACCTATATATATGGTATGTGCGCGAGTTTCAAAACAGAGGCATGTGTAGTTGCTCACAAGCGATGTGCTGTCGCCTGTTTCATGATAATATGTTTCACATTTAGCACCATCGTAGCGTGACAGACCATCTTCGGTAGAAATCCAAACATATCCGTCGCTGGTCTGCTTGATATTGTTGATTAACGATGATGAGAGACCGTTTTTTATGTTAAGTATGGTAGAACCTGCATTGTGGGCTGTAAGCGTCAGTAGAATGACTATCAGTAGGCAGATTTTACTATTGGTAGAATGATTAGTACAATACATATTCAATTTGATAACATTTGCAAAGATACCTTATTTTTTATTAATAGTTAAATGTTGTTGTTTTTTTTGAATCATAGCAAAAAATGACAATGTTGTTTTTGTTACATTGTCCGTTGGTTTATGTTACATTGTTGGTGTTGTTTCATAGTCTAATGCATGTGTAACATAATCGGTGAATGTGCGCAAATAAAGAATTTACATTTGCAGTGTTAAAAAATGTGCACGCAAAGAGGAGGGTAAAAGCAAAAATCCATCTGAGCGATGTGTATATCAATCAATGTTTTAACTCGCAAAATGAAAACTAATCTTAAAAATGTGGCGCTCTCAGTAGCAGCGCTTAGCTCCATAGCGGCTCTAACGTCGTGTGGAAATTGTGCTGATACTGACAATTGGGCGTTATTCAACAGTTTTAGCTACCAAGGCAACGACGATTTTTACACTAACAATCCACTACCATCGGCTGCAAGCTTCTATAACCCCATATTGCCCGGTTGGTATAGTGACCCTTCAATTTGTACAAATGGTAAAGGCGATTATTTCTTAGCTACATCGACTTTTGTTTATTTCCCAGGTGTACCTCTATTCCATAGTCGCGACCTTGTTAATTGGAAGCAGATAGGTCATGTGCTCAATCGTGAGTCGCAACTTCAGAATTTGCAACCTCAGCATGTAAGCGGTGGTATTTTTGCACCAGCATTGGCCTACAATCCACATAACGAGACTTATTATATGATAACAACAAATGTGGGTGCAGGCAATTTCTTTGTAAAGACAAAAGATCCATTCTCGGGCAATTGGTCTGATCCAGTTTATTTGCCAGAAGTAACAGGTATTGACCCTTCGTTCTTCTTTGATGAAGATGGAAGTGCATACATTGTTAATAACGACGAACCTACTTATCCTGCCGAATACGATGGACATCGTTCTATTCGTGTTCAGCGTTTTGATGTTGAAAAGGAGTGCACTTATGGTCCACGTCCAGCACTTATCGATAAAGGTTGTCGTCCAGAGGAGAAGCCTATTTGGATAGAAGGTCCGCACATGTATAAGATTAATGGTAAATATTACTTGATGGATGCAGAGGGTGGCACGAGCGTTAATCACTCTGAAGTTATCTTTACTTCAAATAGTCCAATGGGACCATTTGTGCCATGGAAAAATAACCCTATCTTGACTCAGCGTCATCTTGATCCTAATCGCGATTATCCTATTACATGTGCTGGTCATGCTGATCTTATTCAAGCTGCAGAAGGCGATTGGTGGGCAGTATTTCTTGCATGCCGACCACTTGAAGGTGGTTTTGGATACGAAAATTTAGGTCGTGAGACATTTATGATGCCTGTTCGTTGGACGAACGATGGTTATCCAGTAATAACCGAAGGCGACGAACTTGTTAGCATGATATGCGAGCGTAAAGGTGTAAGCGTTGAAGGTAATTCTCGACTTGGCAATTTTGGCTATACCGATAATTTTGAAGGCGATACCCTCAGTTTCGATTGGCTCACACTGCGTGGCGCTGCTGCTGGTAAGTATGAAGTAGATGGCGGACAACTTCGTTTGCTTTGCGATACATTGCGTGCTTCGCAGCGTTGCACACCATCGTTTGTAGCTCGCGTGTTGCATCATCACAAGTTTACTTGCAATGCCGACATGACATTTACCCCACGTGGTACTGAAGAGGCTGGTATGATACTCTTCAAAGACGAAAAACACCACTATTATATTACACTTGGTTTGCTCGACGGACAAAAAGCTGTTAAGTTGCACAAAGTTGATGGTGATACTGATAGCGTTGTAGCATCAGAAGTGGTGAATAACGATACTAATAATATAAAACTTCAAATATCTTCAGACGGGACAACATTCTCGTTTGCTTATTCTATCAATGGCACTACATGGACAAAGGTAGGTGAGCCTCTCGAAGCTCGTTTCTTGTCCACTGCCAATGCTGGTGGTTTCACCGGTACTACTATAGGCTTATATGCAATCAAATAAATCTATAAACCTTTTTTCTATGAAAAAGAAAATTATTCACTTCTTCGGACCTATGCGGAGAGGCTTACTTGTCGCCACAGCAATTGGCATGTCGGCAAGTTTAGCATTAGCACAGGTTCAGACAAAGGTGTCGGGTACAGTCGTCGACCAAGACGGAAATCCGCTACCCGGAGTTGCTGTCATGATTCAGGGCGCAACTGGTGGTACGGTTACCGACATCGATGGTAAGTACTCATTGAGTGTACCTGAGGGAGCACAGTTGCAATTCTCGTTTATCGGTTTCGATAATCAGGTTGTAACAGTGGGAGCTGGAGCAAACTACAATGTAACAATGTCTGACAATGCCAAAGAACTCGATGAGGTCATCATCGTTGGTTATGGTCAGCAGAAGAAAGCTTCGGTTGTGGGCGCTATCACCCAAACTACAGGCGAAGTACTTGAGCGTGCAGCTGGTATCTCTGACATTGGTGCAGCTCTTACTGGTAACCTCCCTGGTGTTATTACTTACCAGAGCTCTGGTATGCCTGGTGAAGAAGAACCACAAATTGTGGTGCGTGGTTCAAGTACTCCAAACGGCAGTGATCCCCTTGTACTTGTCGATGGTATCGAGCGCCCTATGTCTACTGTAGATATGTCATCAGTAGCAACCATTTCTGTACTCAAAGACGCATCGGCAACAGCCGTTTATGGTGTAAAGGGTGGTAACGGTGTCATCCTTATCACCACTAAGCGTGGTGCTGAAGGAAAAGCTCAAGTAAACGTATCGGGCGAAGCTATTATGAAGATGGTTTCGAAACTTCCTGGCAAGCTCGATTCTTACGATGCTCTCATGGCTCGTAACACTGCCATAGAACATGAGCTTAATATTAATCCTGATGCTTGGGATATGGTTAATCAGCAAGGCTTTATTGATATGTATCGCCTTCAAGTAACTCAAGACTTAGCTGATCGTTATGTGAATGTTGACTGGCAAGATGCATTGTTCAAGAAACGTGCAATGTCCTACAAAGCCAATGTGAATGTTTCAGGTGGTACTAAGTTCGTGAAGTACTTCGTTTCGGCAGACTATCTGCACGAGGGCGACCTCTTCAAGCAGTTCGATTCGGATCGTGGTTATAAGGCTGGTTTCGGCTACGACAAGATTTCTGTTCGTTCGAATCTCGACTTTAGTGTTACTCCAACCACAACCATCAAGACCAACATAGCAGGTTCTACTGGCATTCAGAAGACTAACTACGGTGGTATTTCGTCAATTGGCGACTGGAGTTTGAGCCAGAAGTGGGCAGGTGTCTACAACATCGCTCCTGATGTGTTCCAAATTAAGTATTCTGATGGCAGCTGGGGTTACTATCCAGGCAAGTCGAACGTATCGAACTCGGCTGAAAGTATTGCACTTGGCGGTATAACCAAGACCATAACAACTCGCATCACAACCGACTTTGTTGTAGATCAAGATTTGAAGTTCTTGCTCGAAGGCTTGAAATTCCATGGTTCTGTATCATTCGACAACACATTCGATTCGTCGGCATACCAAATCAACGACCTATATCACAATGCACAGCATACGTGGATAGATCCTTACACTGGCATTGCTCAGAACAGTGAGACATCAGAGAAGTATAACAATTTCGACTATGCAGCAGGTGTAAAATGGTCGACTGATGGTGGTAGCTTGAACAATGTAGAAAGAAAACTCAACTATCAGTTGCAATTGTTCTACGGCAATCAGTTTGCCGATGCGCACAATGTAACAGCGATGGCACTTTTCCAACGTGAGGAGAAGTATAACACAAACTACATCTACACTTACATGAATAGTTATAAGATTCCATGTTATCGTCAGGACTATGTATTCCGTGTTACTTACGACTATATGTCAAGATATAACGCTGAATACAATGGTGCATACAACGGTTCAGAGAAATTATCTACTAAGTATCGAATGGGCTTCTTCAATTCAGGTGCTATTGGTTGGACCATATCTGAAGAGGGCTTCATGGAGAATCTGAAAGAGAACAAGATTATCGACATGTTGAAGATACGTGCATCGTATGGTGAAATTGGTGATGATGGTGCTGCTAGTCGTTTTGCTTATATGTCGAAATGGGAATATCTCAGCGGTTCGCAAGCTCTTATGGGTGAGACTCAAGGAACCAAGAGCCCATATAGCTGGTATCGTGAGAGCAGCGTAGGTAACGAAGATGTTCACTGGGAAATTGTAGCAAAGTCTAACATCGGTCTCGACTACTCATTCCTCGATGGCATCGTTGCTGGTAGCGTCGACTTCTTCAAAGATAAACGTCGCGACGTTTATATTTCGGGCTCAAATCGTTCAACTCCTGCATATTTTGGACAAGATGCTCCTGATGCTAACATTGGTAAAGTTGAGAACAAAGGTTACGAGATTGAACTTCGCCTCAATAAAGTGTTCAACAATGGTCTTCGCACATGGGCTAATATGAACTATACTCATGCAGAGAACAAAGTAACCAAGTGGGACGATGCAGAACTTCTCGAAAGCTACAGAAAGACTACTGGCTATGCTATTGGTCAAACTCGTACTTATGTTAGTGGTGATTTCTTGCAGACATACGATGATGTATATGCAAGTCCAAAATACGATGTAAATGATGATCAGAAATTGCCAGGCGATTACTATCTCATAGATATTAATGGTGATGGTGTAATAAACGAAAGTGACCAAGCACCATGGGGCTACTCTGATGTACCACAGAACACATATAGCATCACTTTGGGTGCTGATTGGAAGGGTTGGAGTTTCAATGTTCAATTCTATGGTGTTAGCAACGTAAC
Source organism: Bacteroidales bacterium (assembly GCA_045118595.1). Taxonomy (GTDB): domain Bacteria; phylum Bacteroidota; class Bacteroidia; order Bacteroidales; family Marinilabiliaceae; genus W3P20-009. Next base: position 29,379 of record JBGUYH010000197.1, read on the forward strand.
ACGTTTGGTATCACTTACATCATTCGGCAACCAGCTCAACAACGTTTACGACACTGGTACATGGTGGTCAGACGACCAACAGAATGCTGAGGTTACAACACCACGTTGGGGCTCGAAACAATACTCTACAGGTACTCAAGATTACTATGATGGCTCATATTTCCGCCTAAAGAATACCGAACTCTCATACACCTTCAAGAAATTCAAAGTAGGTGGCGTAACATTCAAAGATGTAAAACTCTTTGTTGGTGGTAACAACCTTTGGGTATGGACTAAGATGCCTGACGACCGTGAATCGAACTTCGCAGGTGCATCTAACCAAGGTCAGTATCCAACTGTTAAGCGTGTAAACTTTGGTTTGAAATTCTCTTTATAACGCAAAGCAATGAAAAGTATATATAAATCATTATTTATAGCGTTCTCGGCTGTTCTTGCTGTTGGTAGTCTTTCGTCATGCGAAGATTATCTCGACAAGGAACCAGGTACTGACGTTAACCCAGAGGACGCATTCAAGAACTTTACCAATTTCCAGGGCTTTGTGGAGGAGATCTACAACTGTATTCCTCACAAAACCACTTGCTATTGGAACACTACATTCAACTGGGGTGAAGACGAGATCCTCTCGGCTAACAACGCTGACTTCTACGTTACACCGCAGATGGATAATGGCGACTTCAAGGCATACTACACCTCTTGGGGTGGTAACCTTAGCTTCCTCTATGGTGCATGCAACCACACAAGCACAAGCCGTTTCGACCATCACACATGGAACGAATCGTGGTACTGCATCCGCAAGGCTAACCTCGGTCTTGAGAATATGGACCTTATGACCGATGCTACCGATGAGGAACGCAACTTTATAAAAGGTCAGTTGCTCTTCTTCCGCGGATGGTGGTATGAAGAACTCTTTGTTTGGTTTGGTGGTATGCCATATCTTGAGCGTGTCCCTGATGCTTCTGAAGAGCTTAAAGACCCACGTCTCACGGCTCAAGAGTGTGCAGTTAAGGCTGCCGAAGATTTCAAAGCAGCTGCTGAACTTTTGCCTAACGATTGGGATAATACAACAATAGGTAAAGCTACACTTGGTCAGAATGCATTGCGCATCACTAAAGCTACAGCTATTGCATACGCAGGTAAGTGTTTGCTCTATGCTTCGAGCCCATTGTATAAAGATGGTGCATCGATGGGTGGCGGAAATACTTACGATTACGACACTGACCTTGCAAAGCAGGCTGCCGATTGCTTGGGCGAGAGCATCGCACTCATCGAGAGTGGTGTTACTCCTTACGAACTTGCAGAATACTATCCTGCCGACGATTACGATGCACTCTACAACCACGATCGTACCAAGACTACAAACACTTGCTACACCGATATTTTCTACACTATCAAGCAAGGTTTCAAGCAGCCTGGTACTGTAGAGGCAATGATGCGTGGTACAGCGTTCGACCAAGCTAACGACGCTCGTTGGGGCTTCGCTACCAACTGGGGTTCTAACGTAAACGGCTTGTTCAATGGTTCAATGGTTCAGATGCCTACTGCCAACTATGTTAACTATGCATACGGTATGGCTAATGGTCTTCCACTCGACGACCCAGATTCAGGCTTCGACCCAACTCACCCATTCAAAAACCGCGACCCACGTTTCTATCACGATATTGTATTCGATGGTGAAGTCTATATCAACACTACACCTGCCGATAAGTTTGCCAATCAGAAGTATGCAACGCTCTACACCGACGGCATCATGCGTGATGTAACGTCTGGTAGCCGCACTGGTTATTTCTGCCAGAAACTTGTTCCGCACACAGGTAACAACGAAGACAATGTAACAGGCGACTGGGGTACTGGTTTCAAGAGCTATTTGCCATACATGCGTGTAGCCGATGTTTACCTTATGTATGCTGAAGCTGGTGCTGCTGCAAGTGGTGCTTCGTACAGATCATCAAAATGCGACCACACAGCCGAAGATGCTATCAACATCATTCGCGACCGCGTAGGTGTTGAGCATGTAAATGCTAAATTTACAAGTTCGAAAGAGAAGTTTATGGATGAAGTACGCCGCGAACGTGCATGCGAGCTTGCATTCGAAGGCTTCCGCTTCAACGACCTTCAGCGTTGGTTGCTCCTTACCGAATCTCCATACACCAATAAGACTTCGCAAGAGTTTACTCGTGTAGAAAGTGACGATTGGTATAAGAAAAACGACCCTCGTGATGCCGAGGTGGCAAACTGGCACGAAGAGACAATCTTGACACGTAACTTCGGAACAAAGCACTATTGGTTCCCAATCATCACGTCGCAAGTTTACCTCTATTCTGATTTCCCACAGAATCCTGGTTGGTAATAACTAATTACATTGTACAAAATGAAATATAATCAATATAAATATCTCGTAGCAGCACTTTGTGCTGCAAATGCGACGATGGTCGTAGCTCAGGAAGAGGCACCT
>JBGUYH010000198.1:0-5023 GCA_045118595.1 Bacteroidales bacterium
TTACTTATTACTCTTTACTTATTACTCTTTACTTATTACTCTTTACTTATTACTCTTTACTTATTACTCTTTACTTATTACTTTCGACTTCTTATATTATATGTAATATTCAACAATCTCTAATAAGCCTGCTTTGAGTGCATATTTTGTGGCCTCATAAACTGTGTTAACCTCCAACTTTCTAAAGATATTCTTTTTGTGTGTCACTATTGTATGATAGCTCGAATTGCGAAGTTGTGCTATTTCTTTCACAGTTTTGCCATGTGCTATAAGTTTCAATATCTCTATTTCCGATTGCGTTAATTGGTGCAACGTTTCATCTCTATGATTACTATTTATCAATAGATTAGCAATATGATGACAAATGTATCTTTTGCCGCTTATCGACGAACGTAATGCATCGAGTATTTCATTACCACTACAATCCTTTAACACCATGCTATAGTTATCATACAAACTCATTTGCTTCATTACTGGCTCGCTCAAATCGTTGGAAAAGAGTATCCAATTTACACTTTCAAATCGTTTGCTAAGATTAAGCAACTCATCGGTTGAGTTAAAACCAGTATTTGTATAATCGAGCACAACAACAGCATTGCTATCGGCAAGCAACAAATCGGTTAATTGCTTTTTATCGGTCACCTCCAAAACCTTATGCGTGCTAAATGTAGAACCCAAATAGTAATGGAGTCCAGCACGCGTTATATCTTGATTATCAACCAATATTATAGTTTTTGTCATAGTATCGCTTTGTAATTGTTATCGACACAAAGTTATGCTATTATAACAATAGTATCATAGATTTTTTATCTATAAACAAGTACTTTTATCGCCACACAATAGTGTATTTTTCTCTATCAAATAGAAAAGTGTTGCCTAAGAAAATTCTCAAGCAACACTTATTTCATAACATCAACGATGTCTGACTTAAAACTTGTAGGTGATTCCTGCCAACAAATTAAATTTGTGTGATGAATATCCTATCCAACGTCGATAATCTTGTGCTGCCATATTGTTGAAGTTGACAAAAGCTGTCCATTGGCTATTTATTCTATATTCACCGCCCAAATTAATATCGAGAAGCATGTCGAGTTTTTCTTTTGCTCGCAAAGTGTGGTTATAGCCATAGCGCTTACCAAGTGAGTTAACTCCTGTGGTTATGAGCAAACGCTCAATAGGACGAATACGAATATCGACACCTGCTTCGTATTTAGCTTTGTACCAAGCCTCTTCAAGATAATCGAGTTTCCATTTATAATATGTTCCGTGCAGTAATACTTGTGCCTTTGAGGTTGGTGTGATGCTAAGTTCTGCGTTTACCTTACCCAACTTACCATTCTCTGAAATCAGACCGAACATATTAGTAAAGTCAGACGCAGTGCTATCTGTGCGGAAATATCCTTTGTTGATAAAGAACATTTCGTCGTCAAATGAGGCATAGTCGGCACTAATATCGAATGCAACAGCACGTCCTATTTTTGCGCGCAAACCAGCTGTCAGTCGAATAGGATTTTGTGTGGTTAGCATCTCGGTTGGTACATATGTATTATTTTCAGCCTTCCACACAAAGTTACAAGCATCAGATGCTACCCATGGATTTTCTTCGGCCAACTGACGAAATGTATTAGCTTTGTATCCACCAGTCATACCAAGATAGAGGGTTACAGCTCCATCCGACACATTGAAATCGGCATAAATATCGGGCTGCATATACACATCGTCTTTCTCACCACCAAATTCAAGTATGAAATTAAAGCCAGCACGTAATTGAAACATGTCGAAATCAATTCCAAAATTTGGTCGTAAACTAACATCGGTATGTTTGCGTTTGCTAAACATATATGCATATCCATCGTAGTCTGGTACACTTATCAATGCTGTGTTCATGTTAACATCGAAGCTGAGCAGATAATTCACTTTGATGGGTTGTCGGAGATAGAAATGTGCATGAATATCCTTTTCCTGAACTCCAGTACGATTACCAAAAGCTCCAAAGCCTACGCTTGTATTCCAAGTGAATCGTTCACGCGGATCGAGCATTCGCCTACCATAGAGTACATTGATGTCGAATGTTGTCTGACGTTGTTTTACATCATCTTTCAATTGTGCGCCCTTGGCGGTATCGCCCAGTGCTGTTAGGTAATCGAGTGTATCATTTATGGTCTGATAACCATAATATCGATAAGTAAAATTGTTAAAGCTGGCATTAGCATCGAGCGCCGTACGTTCCCAAAATGTAGAGAAATCGGCCCCAACCCATGTACGCGTTGATGGTGCTTTTACCTTTTGGTCTGTCTCATGCAACTTTACTTTACCCAACATTGCATGATGACCAAGATCTACATTAAGATGATACTTATCGTTGCTGCCTATATTATAAACGAGTCGACCAAGTATGTTACCATAGTTACCGATACCACCCTTTACCCAAGTATTGTATTGCATCTCTTCTGGATGAAACGACATTGATGCAGCCTCGAGACTATCTGGAGTTGTTTTGACAGTTTGCACCTTATTAAGCGTTTCGTAACGGAAAGTTGCTTTGTACGACATTGTATCATCGATAACAGGGTCGACTTGCAATTTGTACGGATTGGAGAGCGTAGGAAGATAATAGTTGATAACTTCAACATCTCTCTTTATCGTATTCGACAATGTATCTTGTTGTGCTGCAACCAATGATGGCATTGCAATAACAAGCAGCGAAAAAATATGTTGTTTCATTTCTTTGTCGGTTTTTCTTTGTCGTTAATCGGGTAAAACAGCGCTACTTACTTTCCATGCTGATAGTCGTTGCGAAATCATGCTGTCAATGTCATCGCTGGCAGAATAATTTTCGCGTAAACTCTCAAGATACTGACGCGCTGAAAAATCATCGCCTTTGTCGTGATAAATATCTGACAGCAATATAAATGTGCGAGCAAGCCAATACTGATGTGGAGTGCCATTTTCGATATAGTCCATAACTTCCCGTTCTGCTGCATCGGCATTATTTTGATCGTAGAAGGCTTGTGCCAGAAGGTATTTTGCTTCTGCACCTTCAACACTCTTGGTATTTTCAGCCAAAAGTTTTAGTGTTGGAATGGCCTCTGATGTTCGACGCAATGAGATAAGTGATTTAGCTTTCAGATAGTTGGCTTCGCGCATTATTTCTGGCGATGTTTGTGGCATGCTGATAACCTTATCGGCACTAGTTACACACGAGGCTACATCGCCAAGTTTCTGCATACAACGCATTTGACCAATTATAGCTTCTACTTTGTTTGTTTCAACTTCGGCCTCATTCTCTAAGCGTTGGAATGCTATGAGTGCACTGCTATAATTTTGTCGTTTATATTGCAACTCACCTAAGCGAAGCAAAGCATCTTCGGTAAAGATACTGCGTGGGCAAGCAACTACATATTCGTACGATTTAATAGCAGAATCGGTACTACCTTCCATATAATTGCATTCGCCCAAATAGAAATTAGCCCCCATAACAAACCTACCATCGCTAAAACGATCGATGTATTTCTGCAATGCTGGTTTAGCATTTTCAAAATCACCCTTTAGGAATAGTCGTGAAGCGCTTGTAAACATGAGCGAATCTTGTTCGTGCAAATCTAAACGAGCGAAACTTCCAAGTGTCTGCGTGTAGGCAAGGTAACCATCGAAGTTGCCAAGTTCCATATATACATTACGCAATCCGGCTAAAGCATCGGTGGCTTCAGCTGTTGATGGATATTCATTAATTACACGTTTGTAAAATGCCATTGAATTGTCGTATTCCGACACATTGTAATATAACAAACCAAGTTGCACCATCGATTTGGCAGCAAGCGATCCTTTCGGATATTTTTCTTTTACAACTTTGAAGTTGTAGATGGCATCTTTTATTTCGTCCATAACCACATGTGCACGAGCTATTTCGTAGTATGCATTTGCACAATATTGCGATTTTGGATATTGTTGTATCAACTCTTTAAGTTGGTTTATTTTACCTCTGTTATCTTTAGTCAGACCAAGACAAATACCTTTCTGCAACATCGAATAGTCGCCCACAGCTGCCGATATTTTCATAGCCTGATCGTAGTATTCAATAGCAGGCTTAAAATCGCGTTGCACATACATACAATCGCCTAAACGATTATATGCATCTGACACAAGACGTTTGTCGGTTGAATTATACAATCCAACATATTTGAGGAACCATTTACGAGCCTCTGCATATTTCTTCCGATTGAAATAGGTGTAGGCTATATTGTAATGTGCTGTTGTAAACTCATCGAGTTCCGTTGCTCCGTATGCATTGACAAATTTCTGATATTCGGCTTCTGCTGCTTCGTAGTTATTGCTCGAACGATAAAGACACTCACCCTTCCAATAGTAAGCACGTGCCTTCAGATGTTTGTCGTAGTCGCCATAAGTTAAGCTATAATCAAAATATTCTGTAGCTTCAGCAAATTTAAGATCGGTATATAATTCCAAACCACGATAGAACGATATACGCTGCATTGCAGTGTAGACCTTAAGATTTTTGTGCTGAATTTTCTCCATTGTAGCAAGCGCTTGCTTGTAATTTTTGGTTGTTACGAGCGCTTTGCTTATATAGTCGTAGGCTTCATCTACCTTGTCACTTTGTGGATATGTGTCGATGAAGGTTATAAAATCGCTCACAATTTCGTTAAAACCAGCAAAATTGAGTTCATAAGCCAATTTTAATCTATTAAAATGTGCATCCTCTTTTATAGCTTTATCGAAATCATATTTCGACGCGGCTTCAAAGGCTGTGCGTGCACGCTGCTTATCGCCTATATTGATGTAGCAACTTGCAAGGTGATAGTATGCATTTTGCGACAATTCATCTCTCTCACCCGTAACTTTCGACAACGCCTTAGCTGCATCTTCGTAGCGAGCCAAATTATAGTATGCCATGCCTAAATGATAATAATCGGCACGATTAAAGTTGCGTGTTAGCGTTTGTAACTTTTCGTAATTTGTAGCTGCTTTTTGATATTCATCGAGCATAAAATGACTATCGGCT
>JBGUYH010000199.1:0-7620 GCA_045118595.1 Bacteroidales bacterium
GAGACTCGAACTCGCGACCCCAACCTTGGCAAGGTTGTGCTCTACCAACTGAGCTATTTCCGCATTTGCGATTGCTTATAATCGAAAGGCGGTGCAAAGATAAGATGATAATTGCAATCCGCAAAGATGAAAGCGTTTTTTTCGCATATAAATGATAAAAAAAACGTGCCAATTGGTTTTATTGGCACGTGCACGTCTAAGGGATTGATACCACTTTATGATTTTTAGAGTGGGTATTCTTCAAATGCATAGAGTACTGTTGATAGGTAGCGTTCGCCAGTGTCGGGCAATATTACAACAATATTTTTGCCTTTATTCTCTGGTCGTTTCGCTAAGGCTGTGGCTGCCGAAATAGCAGCTCCTGCTGAAATGCCAACAAGTAAACCTTCGGTTTGAGCCAATTTTCGGCTAGTGCGAATAGCATCGTCGTTATCAACGGTTAATATCTCGTCAACAATGTTTGCATCAAATGTTTTTGGAACAAAACCAGCACCTATGCCCTGAATTTTGTGCGGACCAGGTTGTCCGCCCGACAATACTGGTGATGATGCAGGTTCAACGGCTACAACTTTTATGGCTGGATTAAGAGCTTTTAGTCGTCGGCCAGTACCACTAACAGTACCACCTGTGCCTACGCCAGCTACCAAAATGTCGATTTTGCCATCTGTGTCGCGCCAAATCTCTTCGGCTGTAGTGCGCTCGTGTATGGCAGGATTGGCAGGATTCTCAAATTGTTGTAGAATTACAGCGCCATCTCGTGTGTCGCGAATTTTTTCAGCCTCTGCAATGGCTCCTTTCATTCCTGCAGCACCAGGTGTTAATACAATTTCTGCTCCTAATGCTTTAAGTAGGTTACGACGTTCGATACTCATGGTCTCAGGCATTGTAAGTACCAAGTGATAACCTTTTACTGCTGATACAAAGGCTAATCCTACACCTGTGTTGCCGCTTGTTGGTTCAACTATGGTAGAACCTGTTTTTAGTATACCTTTTTTCTCGGCTTCAGAAATCATACTGAATGCTACACGATCTTTTACACTTCCGAGTGGATTGAAATATTCAAGTTTGGCTATGATATGAGCATCTATATTATTCTCTTTGTTAAATGAATTAAGTTCAAGGAGTGGGGTGTTACCAATGAGCTCGGTGAGCTGTTTTGCTATTTTTGCCATAATCGTATGTTTTTAAAGTTGTTTGTAATTTGTTGTTCGTTTTTGATATTGCAAAGATAGGATGCTCAATTTAGATGCAAAATAGCATAAGTTTGGTATTTTTTTCTCGTTTGTATTAAAATAGAAAAGCCAAAACATCATAACGATGCTTTGGCTTTATGCACGGGAGGAGAGACTCGAACTCCCGACACCTGGTTTTGGAGACCAGTGCTCTACCAACTGAGCTACACCCGTAGTTGCATTAGAAATTGTGTACCTTTTTCAAATGCGGTGCAAAGGTATTAATTGTTATTTAACATTCCAAATGATAAAGCAATGTTTTTTTGTAAATTTGTTTGCGCATGGTAGTTGAGATGTTTTGATTTGTGTTATAATATTATCTTTTTCAGATATATAATGCACAATACTTATTGTTGCGAATTTTGTCGGTTCAAAAAAAATAAAAATATTTCCTACCTTTGATAAAACAGAGATGCTCGAGAATGAGTATACTGATTTTAATATAAAAATAAGTGGGCAACGCACCAGACAACATTAACACATCAGAGAATTATGGCAAAGAGAAAAGCGAATCCAGAAGAGAAACATAATAAATTGGCAGAAGCCGTTTTTAAAGTTCTCGACGAACATAAAGGCGAAAGCTTTAATTATAAGCAAGTAACAGAAATGGTTGGTTTGAAGAGTAAAGAAGACCGACTTAATGTTCAAGATGTACTATTTGAACTAGCCGATAGAGGGCTTATTCATGAAGGAGTAGCAGGTAAATATTGTGTACCTGGAGCAACGAAAGATAATGGTGCTCCTGTTGTGGTTGGTCGTGTTGATATGTCGGCAAATGGTTTTGCTTACGTAGTGCCTGATGATAAAGAGACTTATCCTGATGATATATTTGTAGCAAGTTACTCGCTCAATACTGCGCTTGATAACGACAGAGTGGAGGTTGCTATAACCAAAATGCGCAAAGGACGAGCACCTCAAGGTGAGGTTGTTAAGATATTGCAGCGTAGTCGAGATCAATTTGTAGGTCAACTTGAGTATCAACCTGATGGTTGTGCCTTTGTGCGTATGGATTCTCGAACACTTGGTGGACGCGATATATACATACCTAAAAGTCGTGTACCTCATGATGCTAATCTGAAGAAAGTTGTTGTTAAGATTACCGATTGGCCAACGGATGCAAAGAGTCCTTTTGGTGAGGTGATTGATGTGCTTGGTGATGCAGGTGATAACCAAACAGAGATGCATGCTATATTAGCTGAGTTCGGATTGCCATATACTTATCCAGAAGCAGTTACTGAAGCTGCAGAGAAGATTGATCCAGGTATTACTCCTGAAGAGATATCTAAGCGTATTGATATGCGCGATGTAGTTACATTTACCATCGACCCTAAAGATGCTAAAGACTACGATGATGCCCTCTCAATACGCAAACTTAAATCAGGTAATTGGGAAGTGGGTGTGCATATTGCCGATGTTACGCACTATGTGCAGCCTCATTCTATAATTGACAAAGAGGGATATGAGCGTGCAACATCAGTGTATTTGGTTGATCGTACCATACCAATGTTGCCAGAACGACTGTCGAATTATCTATGCTCGCTTCGTCAGGATGAAGAAAAATTGGCATATTCGGTCATTTTTGTCCTGAATGATAATGCCGAGATTCTCGATTCGCAAATAAGCAAGACTGTGATAAAATCGAACCGACGATTTACATATGAAGAGGCACAAGCACTTATTGAAGCAGAAAATGATGAAGTAGCTAAAGAGTTGCCAGGTAATGAATATAGAGCCGAAGTGCTTAAACTTAATGAATTGGCAAAAATAATACGTCAGCGCCGATTTGATGAAGGTGCAATAAGTTTTGAGCGTGTAGAACCTCGATTTGAGATAGACGAAACAGGTAAGCCACTTAGTGTATATTTTAAAGAGGCCAAAGATGCAAATAAACTAATTGAGGAGTTTATGCTCATGGCTAATAAGAAAGTGGCTGAATGTATAGGTAAAGATGAAATAAACACAACAGGACGCAAGCGTACACCAAAAACATTTGTGTATCGTGTGCATGATGAGCCAAACGAAGAAAAGTATGGCAAGTTTGCTAAATTCATAAAACGCTTTGGTTACGAGGCAATGCCACAAAAGGGCGAAGAAATAAATAATGCCGTAAATCGAATTTTGAGAGAGGTGAAGGGTAAAGGTGAGCAAAATATGGTTGAAGTGTTAGCAGTCAGAACAATGGCGAAAGCATGTTATACCACCAAAAATATCGGTCACTACGGTTTGGCATTCGACTACTATACACACTTTACTTCGCCAATCCGACGTTACCCAGATATGATGGTGCACCGTTTGCTCTATAGCTATCTTAATGGTGGGAAAAGTGCCAATGGTGAAGCCTACGAAGAACATTGTAAGCACTGTTCGGAGCAAGAAATTCGAGCAGCTGATGCAGAGCGTGCTTCAATAAAATATAAACAAGTTGAGTTTTTGCTCGATCATATTGGTGAAGACTATGATGCGACAATTTCAGGCATAACAGAGTGGGGTATCTATGCAGAGATAACAGAAAATATGTGTGAAGGCATGATACCAATGCGCGATTTGGAAGACGATAGTTACTACTTCGACGAAGATAATTATTGTGCAGTAGGACGTAATACAGGTCGTAAGTATCAACTTGGCGATAAGATAAAAATACGTATAGCCAATGCTAACCTTGAACGTAAGCAACTTGATTTTACTTTGGCTGGTACGCCACTTAAAGATATTGAAAAGCAGAATCAAAAACTAAAAGAGGCTGGTAAGCGAATGGGTATCGCTACAGGTATGACACCGCACGACAAAGTAAAACAAGCACGTGCAAAAGTTAATGCTAAACCACCTAAAAGTGTACTAAAAAAGGCAAAGCAAACGAAGAAAAAAGCTAAGAAGAATAAAAAGAAATAATAGCAGAAGTATAGTTTTGGATATATAGTTGAGCGTACACCCGCAATGCAGAAATATTGCACAATAGGGTGTACGCTCTGTTGTTTTGTATAATTTCTAAATAGAATGATTATATGTAGTTATTCTCAATTCTTAACTTACAATTTTTAATTTTCAAATTTCAATTTTATACCTTTGTGCTCTTGAATTTTACGAACCGTATATATTGCGGTTAAGCAACAACAATGAACGAAGAACAGACCAACATAGAACAAATAGGGCAGGAAGAATATAAATATGGATTTACTTCCGACATTGATACCGATGTTATTCCCAAAGGCCTGTCAGAAGAGATAGTCCGACTTATTTCAGCCAAGAAAGAAGAGCCAGAGTTTATGCTCGAATTTCGTCTAAAGGCATTCCGTCATTGGCAGAAGTTGTGTAGTGAAAAAAATATTCCCCATTGGGCACATCTTAATATTCCCGAAATTGATTTTCAGGATATTATCTACTATGCTGCTCCGAAAAAGAAACCACAACTTCAAAGTCTCGATGAAGTCGATCCTGCTATTCGTGAGACATTTGATAAGCTTGGTATCTCACTCGATGAACAGAAAAAACTATCGAATGTAGCTGTTGATGCAGTGCTTGATTCGTCATCGGTAAAAACAACATTTAATGCAGAACTTGCAAAGAAAGGAATAATATTTTGCTCGATAAGTGAAGCTATAAAGACACATCCTGAACTTATAAAACAATATTTGGGTAGTGTGGTGCCTTATACCGACAATTTTTATGCAGCACTAAATGCGGCCGTGTTCTCCGATGGTTCGTTTGTATACATTCCTAAGGGCGTACGATGTCCAATGGAGTTGTCGACATATTTCCGCATCAATGCAATGAATACTGGTCAGTTTGAACGCACATTAATTGTTGCTGATGATGACGCTTATGTGAGTTATCTTGAAGGATGTACAGCACCTCAGCGTGATGAAAATCAGTTACATGCAGCTATTGTCGAAATAGTGGTAATGAATCGTGCCGAAGTGAAATATTCTACCGTTCAGAATTGGTATCCAGGTGATAAAGATGGTAAAGGTGGTATATACAACTTTGTTACTAAGCGTGCTATATGCAAGGGAGAGAGTTCGAAAATATCTTGGACACAAGTGGAGACAGGTTCGGCTATTACATGGAAATATCCATCGTGCATACTGAAGGGAGATAATTCGGTAGGTGAGTTCTATTCGGTAGCGCTTACCAATAACTATCAGCAAGCCGATACGGGTACTAAGATGATACACATTGGTCGTAATACACGTAGCACAATTATCTCAAAAGGTATATCGGCAGGAAAGAGTCAGAATTCATATCGAGGATTGGTGCGAGTTGCAAAAAATGCAGATGGCGCTCGTAACTATTCGCAGTGCGACTCATTGCTGATGGGCGATAAGTGTGGTGCACACACATTCCCATATGCTGATATTCATAACCCAACGGCACAAGTGGAACATGAAGCAACAACTTCAAAAATAAGCGAAGATCAGATATTTTATTGCAATCAACGAGGCATAAAAACAGAAGATGCAATCGGACTCATTGTTAATGGTTATGCCAAAGATGTATTGTCGAAATTGCCACTGGAATTTGCAGTTGAAGCGCAAAAATTGTTGCAAATATCGCTTGAAAATAGCGTAGGATAAATTTATTAATGGCGATTGATGAATGACCATATTCAATTCCCAATGTGTGAAAAAGAAATAGTCGGTAGTCAGTTGTTAATTGAAGAGAGATGCTAAAGATTGAAAATTTGCACGCCTCGGTTGAAGGCAAAGAGATACTTAGGGGAATAAACCTTGAGATAAATGAAGGCGAAGTGCATGCCATAATGGGACCAAATGGTTCGGGTAAGAGCACATTGTCAGCAGTGTTGGCTGGTAATCCGGCATACACCGTAACAGAGGGAAAGGTAACTTTCAACGGCAAAGACTTATTAGCAATGAGTCCAGAAGATAGAGCCAATGAAGGCTTGTTTCTTTCTTTTCAGTATCCGGTTGAAATACCAGGTGTTAGCATGACTAATTTTATGAAAGCCGCCATAAATGGCAAGCGCAAGTATCAAGGTTTAGAACCATTGTCGGCATCCGATTTCTTGAAATTGCAGCGTGAAAAGAAGAAACTTGTTGAGATTAATAACGACCTCACCGGCCGATCTGTAAACGAAGGTTTTTCGGGCGGTGAAAAGAAGAAGAACGAGATATTTCAAATGGCTATGCTTGAGCCTACATTGCGCATATTGGACGAAACAGATTCTGGTCTTGATATTGATGCATTGCGCATTGTGGCTACGGGTGTTACTCGCTTAAAAACCGACAAGAATGCAACTATAGTTATCACACACTATCAGCGTCTGCTCGATTATATTGTTCCCGATTTTGTACATATTCTGTATCATGGTCGGATAGTAATGACTGATACCAAAGATTTGGTTCAGAAACTCGAGAAAGATGGTTACGATTGGATAAAAGAGCAATTCCCCGATTAAGAAATGAATATCACCGATTATATAGAATCGTTACCAACTAACCGCAACGAAAATTATCTTTACACCAATGCATACGAAGCATTTCAGAGTGTAGAAGAGGTGGTTAATGCATCCATTGATGCCACTGGCATTGGTGGTAGCATTGTTGGCTCGGTGTTGAATATCGATGAGGTTAGTTATGTGCAAAGTGGTATTGCACAGAATCTTATTGACCTTAATACATCGGCGGTTAGCGATGTGTTGCATATCGAGTTCAATGATCAGAACCTAAAGCCCGTTGTTGTTAATTTGAGTAGCGAAGGTGGCACAGCTACATTGGCACAAAGCAGAATCGACGTTGTTGCAACAGATGGTGCAATAGGACAAATTGTGGTGAAAACTAATGCATTGCATTCAGCTGCCAATTGTGTATTTACGTTTGACATAGCCACCAATGCTCAGCTTGATGTTGTTTTTCTTCAGACCGAATATAGCAACACTCCTATTTTTTTAAGTACAGTTGTTGATGTAGCTGCAGGTGCTCGTGTTAGTGTGTCTACCATCAATATTAATCCTGCATTCGTACGCAATAATTTGCACGTCAGATTGAATGGTGAGCATGCTGAACTGAAAGCTTATGGCATCAGCAAGGCAATAGGTAATGGACACGTTGATAACACTACGTGGGTTAATCACGTTGTTCCTAATTGTACATCAGAAGAACTTTATAAAGGAATAATAGCCGACAATGCAGTAGGTGCTTTTTCAGGACGTATTGTAGTGGCTCCTAATGCACAAAAGACATCGGCACAGCAAACTTGCCGCAATATGATTCTCTCGCCCGACGCTCATGCTTATGCAAAGCCACAACTTGAGATATATGCGGATGATGTTAAATGTTCGCACGGAGCAACATCGGGTCAGATTGATCAAGCACAATTGTTTTACATGCAACAGCGAGGTATCGATCGAGTTACGCCTCAGCAATTACTTACA
>JBGUYH010000200.1:0-5440 GCA_045118595.1 Bacteroidales bacterium
GTGCACACACTTCGATTGTTCGCATAGCGTCTTTATAGTAGTTATTACTATTTATCTGCTGCTGATTAAGTTGTGCATCACTATTACCTTTCCACCGACGGCACAAGTAGATAGGATCAAAAATACGTCCAATATTATATTCGCGACACATGCGCAATGCTTGAGCATAATCTTCACCATAGCTAACATTTGCAAATGGATATTGCCTAACCAAATTTGTAACAAACGCTCGAGGTGCGCCCAATCCATTGATACGCAATGCATTTTTTCTACCATTATCTGATGTCCACTCCTTATGATCAATAAGTCCAGGAGGTAATGGCTGCAAATCAAAACTAACTATATTATAAGCGCCAATAACCATTGCATAATTATCGTCTCTAAACTTGTCAACAATTTGTTGCAATGTATTATTGTCTAAATACAAATCATCAGAATCGAGTTGCACAATAAATCGTCCACACATACTATGCTGAGCAGCTTCGTTCCAACAGCCACCAATAGCCAAATCGGTACGTTGTGGAATATGATGAATTAAATGAGAATTGGCATTGGATAACTCAGCTAATATCTGTGTTGTTTTATCTGTACTATGATTATCAACAACTATTACATTATATTGGAAATCGGTTTGCTGACTTAATGCAGACCGTACAGCATCAGCAATTGTTGTTTCACGATTGAATACAGGTATTACAATAGAAGCCTCGACAGGGAATAGTCCATCGTAGCTACATTTTTTTACATCGTTAGGAGCAATATATGCGCCTATCGATTGCAAATATAATGTACAAACCTTTTCGTTTTCAATTTGTACGTTTCTGTTACGTGGATCGACATAATCAAACTGCTTATTTCCAGATGTGCGCACGTCGGTTTCATGCTTGGTGTATAACATTTCAGGCAAATGAAAAATATGTCCGAAACGAGATAACTTAAGTCGCAAATCATAGAGTGCTGCATATTCATAACGCTCTTGCATCAGTTCAGCAGCAATTCTCAGAGCTTCTGCTTTTACGAGCCACACTGGTCCGAAATCGAAATCATCGCGCAAACTACCAGCTTGATATGAAATAACTTTGTGCGGACAGACATTGCCATTTTTAATTTCTCGATAATCGGTATATAACATTGAAGCTCCAGTTTGTTTAGCGACACTCAACATACGCTCAACCGATGACTGTGGCAAGTCAAGTATATCTGTCGTTATAACGAAAAGAACATACTCTTCGGCCACCATCGAAGCCACATTCATCAGCCCCGATGTTTTATACAAATCTGGTGCAACAATATTGTGTGATGCTCCGCAAATAGCTACATCAACCAATGAAACGACATCGAATTTATGAGTATTAAGCATATCAATAATGATTATCAATCAACGTCTTTCAAGACAGACAACCGACTCTACGTGATGCGTATGAGGGAACATATCGACAGGTTGCATTTTTGTTACTCTATAGTTTTCATCGAGCATATTCAAGTCGCGAGCCTGAGTCGCTGAATTGCAACTAACGTAAACTATTCGTTTGGGATTAGCAGCTAATATGGTTTTTATTACATCTTCGTGCATTCCAGCTCGTGGAGGGTCAACAATCATAACATCAGGCACACCATGTTGAGCAATAAAATCAATAGAAAGCACATCTTTCATGTCGCCAGCAAAAAATTCAGTATTCGTAATACCATTTATTGCAGAATTGACCTTTGCATCTTCTATCGCTTCAGGAACATATTCGATACCAATTACTCTTTGGCAATTACGAGCAACAAAGTTAGCAATAGTACCCGTACCCGTATACAAATCGTAAACCACCTCGTCACCCTTTAAATCGGCAAATGAACGAGCTACCTTATATAATTCATAAGCTTGCTCTGAATTGGTTTGATAGAATGATTTTGGTCCGACCTTGAATTTGATGCCCTCCATCTCTTCCATAATATGATCGTTGCCTGCAAATGTAAACACATCAAGATCACCTATCGTATCATTGGCTTTGGGATTGATAACATACAAAAGCGATGTTATTTGTGGGAATGCCTTCAGTAAAGCACTAAGCATAGTCTCTCGTACCTCTTTATCTTCTCTGAAGAACGAGAAAATGACCATTAGGTCACCTGTCGATGCCGTACGTATAGTTAAATTGCGCAAAAAACCCTCTTGCAAACGAAGATCAAAAAACTCCAAATTATGCTCAATAGCATAATTACGCACCCACTTACGAATAGCATCGGAAGGATCAAGTTGCAAATGACACTCTTCAATATCAACAACCTTATCAAATAGTCCTGGAATGTGGAAACCCAAACCTGGTTGTCCCAATCCTTCACCACTTTTCATTTGCTCGGCAGTAAGCCAACGCTTATTAGAGAAAGTAAATTCTAGTTTATTACGATATTTCTGATTGTGAGCCGAAGCTAATATTGGCATTTGCTCTGGCAACTCAACTTTACCTATGCGTTTCAGATTATTAAATACTTCACGTGCCTTATATTCAAGCTGTTTTTCATACGGAATGCTTTGCCATTTACATCCACCACAAACACCAAAATGTTTACAAAATGGCTCAACACGCATATCTGAATACTTATGGAAAGCCACAGCATCACCTTCATAATACGATGATCGTTTACGTGTAACTTGCACATCTACAACATCGCCAGGCACTGCACCATTGACAAACACTACACGGTCATCAACACGTGCCAATGCTTTTCCCTCAGCTGCAACATCGGTTATTTCGATATTTAGCAACAGTGGTTTCTTATTTCTTGATTTTCCCATATTGAGATTTAAACCTTTTTCAAAAATCGTCGACAAAGTTACACAAAGATTAATGAATTAAGAAAATGTGGAATAACTAGCCATATAATAAACCACCCAAAGATAAATGAGTGGAAGCAATAACTCGTCAGAAGATAGTAATACACTATTGCATTTTTTGTTATTTTGCAACCAAATAGACACATAAACATGAAACAATTTTTACTTATAGCACTATCGCTATTATCGGTACAAACTTATGCTCAAAACTATAAACTTGTGTGGTCGGACGAATTCAATACCGATGGCGAGTTGGACTCCACAAAATGGAATTTCGAGCACGGTTTTGTGCGTAACCACGAACATCAATGGTATCAGAAAGAGAATGCATACCAGAAAGACGGGTTGCTCGTCATTGAAGGCCGCAAAGAGGCTAATCCGCGCCCGAATCCGCTCTACGATAAGGATAGCAACGATTGGCGTAAAAGTCGCAAAGAGATAGAATACACTTCGGCTTGCATAACTACACAAGGGAAATTCGACTTCCTGTACGGACGCATGGAGGTTCGCGCTCGCATTCCGGTTGGCTATGGCGCTTGGCCTGCCATCTGGACGCTGGGCAGTTGGGCAGAGTGGCCTTCGTGCGGCGAGATAGATTTGATGGAGTTTTATCGCATTGATAACGTGGCACACATCCTTGCCAATGCCGCTTGGGGCAACGAACGTCATTGGAGTGCGGAGTGGAATTCGGTGAAGACGCCATTTCAGCATTTTATCGAAATTGACCCGTTCTGGGCGTCGCGATTCCACAAATGGCGCATGGATTGGGACGAAGATTATATCCGTATTTACCTCGACGGCGAACTCTTAAACGAGATTCCGCAATCGCAAACCATCAACGGCAGCATTGGCAACCACGAATCGCCATTCCGCCATCCGCAATACATACTTCTCAACCTCGCTCTTGGCGGCGACAATGGCGGCATCATCCTCGACTCTTGTCTGCCCATGCGCTACGAGATTGACTACGTACGAATATATCAGCAAGATAAATAACAAAAAGGAGCGCTACAAATGTTATTTTGTAACGCTCCTCTCTACCCTATATTATCTATTCTGCTATTTCAGCTAAAAATATAGCAGCACCATTAGGCTGCAATTTAATACTCACCTTCGAAGCATTGCGTATTCTCAAGGCATTTTGTTTAGGTCGCAACTTAGCATCATCATAGTAAAATGACACCGACTGACCATTAGCTACAAAGCTAGATAAATCTAATGTTTTTGTTGATACTTTATCTGTACCATTAACAGCTACAATGTACCATTTATTCCCATGTCGGCGCGCCATAGCTATATATTGTCCAGGATAACCATCGATAAAACGAGTTTCGTTCCATGTAGTAGGCACTTGACGCAAATAGTCAAGACATATTTGTGGTGCATCGGTGATGTTATTGGGAGCAAGAGCAAAATTTTGTATCGGATTTTGAAACAGAATAGTTGTTGCCAATTCAAAAATATCTGTTGTACGTCTAATATTACCACTCTCATTTGAGCGACTCATACGCTTATTCATAAAGCAACCACCAAATTCCATACAACCAACTGTGTTGCGAATAAAAGGATGCAATGTTGCATTGAATGGTTCTACATCGCAAAAATGCTGATTAAAAATAAGATTCTCGCTTGCCAATACAGCTTCAGAGCCAACATAGTTAGGATACATACGTTCCCAACCTCGTGGCAATGTGCAACCATGGAAGATAACCATAAGTCCATTATCATCAGCGTCCGACAATATTTGTTCATATAAACGCATTGTTTCTTGCTTATCGCCACCAAAGAAATCGACTTTTATACCTTTTATTCCTAAGCTCTTGAGCCAACGCATTTCACGTTTGCGAGCTATAGAATTATCCATACAATTAATAGGTCCTTGCTCTATATCGTTCCAATATCCTGATGAACTATACCACAAAAAGAGATCGATACCTTTATCATTAGCATAACGCACAAGTTGCGGAATACTATCGCGAGTTATATTATTATCCCACCAGTTATCAACAAGAGCATACTGATAATTCATAGCCGCAGCCAAGTCTATAAATCGTTTTTGATCAGCAATGTTAATACTACCATCTTGCCATAAGATCCAACTCCACGTCCCTTTGCCATACTTATAGCTATTTTGTGTCTCATATAGTGAATTAACCACATCGGTAGCTATGGTTGTTTCTACAATTGGCTTTAGTGATCGTCCCAAAGTGATAGTACGCCAAGGTGTCGCACCAGGCAATGCAAAAGCAGGTTCAATAGTACCATTACCATTATTTTCTTCTGCCATAGGAAAAGCAATTTGATAAAGTCCACCATCCT
This sequence comes from Bacteroidales bacterium, assembly GCA_045118595.1. Classification (GTDB taxonomy): domain Bacteria; phylum Bacteroidota; class Bacteroidia; order Bacteroidales; family Marinilabiliaceae; genus W3P20-009. Next base: position 5,144 of record JBGUYH010000200.1, read on the forward strand.
GACATTCAGATAAATGCGATGCACAATATTTACTATCTACACCAGTTTCACTCACAAGTACCCACCCTTTATCACCAATATGAAATAGACAAGGGAATGTATATCCACGCCCATATCTCGATTTTTCAGTCATTGGGGCATCGGCAGTATACTCTTCTTCATAACTCGGTTTTGTTCGCTTCCAACCTATCATGGGATCACTTTGTGGACACATAAAAGTTGTTGTCGATTCAGAAAAACGGAATCCTGTTAATTCTGACATAATGCGAATCGAAGCTGTTTCACCTTGTTTGGGTA
>JBGUYH010000201.1:0-29666 GCA_045118595.1 Bacteroidales bacterium
TGCTTGGATTGATATTCCCGACGATGTGCGTGATATGTACAAATATTATCGTTCGACACCACTTGTGCGTGCCTACGGATTAGAAAAAGCACTCGGAACACCAGCTCACATCTACTTCAAAAACGAAAGTGTTAGTCCTGTTGGTAGCCACAAACTCAACTCTGCTTTAGCACAAGCTTACTACTGCAAGAAACAAGGAATAACTAATGTCACCACCGAAACAGGTGCTGGACAATGGGGTGCAGCACTATCATATGCTGCCAAAGTATTTGGTCTTGAAGCTGCAGTATACCAAGTCAAAATATCGTACAATCAGAAACCATATCGCCGACTGATAATGCAGACATATGGTGCTCAAGTAACCGCATCGCCATCAATGTCGACACGTGCAGGAAAAGACATTTTGACTAAAGACCCCAACAATCAAGGTTCACTCGGAACAGCTATTTCAGAAGCCATAGAATTAGCCATCAACACGCCAAATTGCCGTTACACATTAGGTTCGGTACTGAGTCATGTTACACTGCATCAAACTATCATCGGACTCGAAGCTGAAAAGCAAATGCAAATGGCAGGCGAATATCCTGATGTTGTTATCGGTTGCTTTGGTGGTGGCTCAAACTTTGGCGGTATAAGTTTCCCATTTATGCGCCATAATATCCTCGAAGGTAAAACAACACGCTTTGTAGCTGCCGAACCAGCAAGCTGCCCCAAACTAACACGTGGTGTATTCCAATACGACTTTGGCGATGTGGCTGGATACACCCCACTGCTGCCTATGTTTACACTCGGACACAACTTTATGCCCGCCAATATACATGCTGGTGGATTACGCTACCATGGTGCTGGCGTAATAGTTAGCCAACTATTAAAAGATGGTCTAATGGAAGCTGTAGACATTAAACAACTTGAATCGTTTGAAGCAGGATTACTCTTCTCGCAAGCCGAAGGTATCATACCAGCCCCAGAAAGTTGCCACGCTATAGCTGCTGCCATACGTGAAGCTAACGAATGCAAAAAAACTGGCGAAGAACGTGTTATATTGTTCAACCTCTCTGGCCATGGACTCATAGATATGACAGCCTACGACCAATATCTGTCGGGGTCGCTACAGAACTACGAAGTTACCGACGATGATGTAAAGAAAAATATAGCTGAACTCGAAAAGGTTATCAAGTAAAGTTATAACAGACATTTTTTATAGTAAAAAAGAGAAAAACTTACTTTTAGGTTTTTCTCTTTTTATTTTATCTTTCCCACGTTATAGGTACTTCATCGGCAACATGACATGGCAACGAAGCATTTAGTGTTCCACCATTAAGCACTATTTCATATTTCAACACATATCCCTGAGCCATACGCATGGCACTAAACATATCGCGAGCATACTGATGACATATTTGTGGTGAAAAATTGGATTGTTCTATCACTTGTGCCATTGCCTTCACCGAGTTTTCCATAGCGCCCACTTCTGGCGTTACAATTTCAGGCATAGCACCATATGGAGTACAAAAAACAGGTGCTCCAAAATAGAGACTCTCAATAACAGCTAGGCCAAATGGCTCGTGCCACATCACAGGAAAAATAAGTCCACGCGATTGCGACAATAGGTTTCGCTTTTGCATTCCTCCACACATGCCATGAAACGATATTTGCTTGCTAAAGGTAAAGCGCCAACCCATATGAAAATTAAACCTGTTTCCACCTATAACATCAAGATGAGCCCCATGCATTTGCTTCGTTACATCTATCGCCCCCTGAACATTCTTAACTCTCCATGCTGCTTTTCCTAAAAAATGATAGTTGTATCGTGCTGCACATATATTAGGATTAGCATATTCAGCATCGTCCCAATCTAATCCATTATAAACAAAGCTATTACTACCAAAGCGCATGGCATGATTTTTCGACAGAAAGACCGCATTGGGCGTAATATTCCAATTATAATTACCATGTATAGTCTCTACATACGGCAGTGAAAAATTAGTAGGTACAGGTGAATGGAAATGTACCACATCCGTTTCGTCGGGCACTTGTGCTCTTATGCTCTTCTGAAAATCGCGCTCGATGATACGAGCAAACGGACATTGTGAACCTTGAGCACATAATATTGAGACTTTGTGCCCCAATTGCGTCAAAGCATGAGCTAAACTCCACACTATACGAGGCATTCCACCATACAAAATGGTGGGCAACTTTGTTTTTTCAGCTACAAGAAGAATGTTCATTCACTACACTATAGATGATTTAAATGACCAATTATCGTACAGAGCAAACTTACAACAAAAGTCAGAACTAAAAAATTCGGCAAAATGCCATTAATTGTGCATCTCGCCGAATTTTATATTATGACAAATTATGTTATCTGTCTCTCTTTTTTATACCAAGTGTGCTATCAACTCTTCACGGTCACCAGCAAGCATATCGATAACAGGTATCTCTATCATAGTATAAGCACCTGGCTTTTGTTTCATCGAAGCACGTGCTACATTTACAAGCACCTGCGCTGTCAGAGCTGGGTTGTTAATCTTCATGTTATATTCAAAGAGCTGGTTGTGTGTTTTGCCCGAAACGCCCTTACGAACCAAATTAACTCCATGACCAACATCGTTGAGGTCTTTCACACAAGGTACTTGGCTAACATGTGTTTCATCGTTGATGAAATATGGATCGCTCTTTATGGCTGCCTCTACTTTCTTAAAGTCAGCACCATCTTCAAGTTCAACATATACCATACGACGATGTATGCCTGTGCCAACTGGAATAGTTACTGACAGAGCATCGCGCACACCAGCAATAGCACGCACTGCAACAGAGTGTCCCATGCTTCGACCTGGACCAAAATTGGTGTATGTAACGCCCTTAGGAGCAAGACTCTGCATAAGCGAACGTACTATAGAGTCTGAACCTGGATCCCAACCTGCCGATATTATCGATACTGCATTTCCTGCTTTTGCTGCCGCATCGAGTGAACGACGCAATTCAACAATTTGAGTGTGAATGTCGAAACTATCAACAGTATTGATACCCTGTGCTAATATCTCTTTTGCATATTTTTCAACGCTACGTGTTGGAGTTGCTAATATAGCAACATCAACATCGCTTAGCTCTTTTATATCTTTTACAACAGGTATATCAGACAACTCTGCTGGACGATTTTCTGCGCCATTACGACGCACTACACCTGCAACTTCAAAATCGGGTGACTCTAAAAGTGCATCGAGAGTATATTTGCCAATATTGCCATAACCAACAATGGCAGCTCTTATTTTCTTCATAAATACTATTTTTATTTTGCCGACAAAAATATCAAAAAACAATATACCTTATAAAAAAAAGCAAGCTATTTCGGTATTGTGCCGACACATTTCCGTAATACACTTACGCCATCTGCACCAACATAGCTCTACTCTGATTTTTCCATTTCACTAGCTACACAACACGCTGCACCAACCACACACAACGGAGCAATAAGAAGGGCTATGTAAATGCCAATAAAAGGTACTTTAATTGTCAAACCATATGGCAACCCTATGCCTATCATCAGTGCTTTACGAGAATGAGCAAAATTTATGCTTTGTTTCACACTTAGGTCAAAAACTTCCATTGCATAATCGGACATTGAGAAACCTAAGAAAAACGCATCTACAATGCATATTACTATGGCTGCAGGCAATCCCAAACCTGGTAACAAACCAACAACAAGTAATAGCAACACAAAAAGCAATTGCAAAAGCATGTTGCGCAATACGATACATAAACTCCGAACCATATTACCCATAAGTCTCTTAACCGAAAAGTCGACAACATGCCCGTTAATTATGGCTATGGTTTTTTCAGCCAAATAGCTAAACAATGGGCTCAAAACAATAAGTGCAATATATGCAGAGAAGATGCAAACCAATATCATAGTAATTATCCACGACAACACGCGTCCAACACTCGACACTGCGGTAGCAACCCAACTAAACCATCCATTCTGCATATCGACACTAAAGAGTCCGTTGAGCCAATCGATAACAAACGAACTAATAGAGTTAGCCACGAAAAAGCCACTAACAAACAGAGCTATTATGAGCAAGATAATTACAATATATATCCAACCCAATCCATTGCTATGGATAAACCTTATTGCTGCTAAAACGCTACGCAATCCTCTACCTATGTCAGATAGCTTTTTCAATGTATTTTACTTTTACAGATGATTAAAGTGCTTGCATGTCGTGTAGCTTCTTGTAGTAGCCATTTTGAGCCACAAGTTGTTCGTGAGTGCCCATCTCAACAATCTGGCCATCGTGGAACACACAGATTAAATCAGCATTTTTGATGGTGCTAAGTCGGTGTGCAACAACAAGCGATGTACGATTTGCCATTAGTCGCTCAAGTGCATCTTGTACCAGACGCTCGCTCTCTGTATCGAGAGCCGATGTTGCTTCGTCGAGGATGAGTATGTCGGGGTTCTTGAGCACAGCACGTGCAATGCTCAAGCGCTGACGTTGTCCGCCAGATAGCTTTGAACCGCGATCACCTATTATTGTTTGATAACCATCTTCCGATGCCATAATAAAATCATGCGCATTAGCCACACGAGCTGCTTGTTCTACTTGCTCTGGTGTGGCATTATCAACACCAAAAGCTATGTTATTGTAGATGGTATCGTTGAAAAGCAAAGCCTCTTGATTCACATTACCCATAAGCCCTCGCAAATCGTGCAAACGATAATCTTTTATGTTTACACCATCGACAAGTATCTCACCCTGTTTTATATCCCAAAAACGAGGCAAAAGATCGACAAACGTTGATTTACCCGAGCCACTTTGTCCAACAAGTGCTATCATCTTACCCTTGGGAATGGTGAGCGATACATTCTTTAGCACATCAATTTCGCCATTGTATGAGAATGTTACATTACGATATTCGATTCCGTTTTGTAAACCACTTATTTGCTTACCTTCTGCATTTTCAAATATCTTATCATCGGCAAGTAATATCTTATCGATGCGCTCCATGGCTGCCATACCTTTTTGTATGCTATACATAGCTGTTGAGAAGGCTTTGGCTGGGTTTATTATCTGATAAAAAATGCCCAAATATGCTAAGAATTCAGCAACAGAAAGTGAATGATCACCACTGAGTATGAGCGAACCACCAAACCATACTACTATGATAACCACAATGGTACCCAGAACTTCGCTAACTGGGTGTGCAAGGTCTCGACGACGTGATAAGCGTTTGGCTATGTTGCAATAAGCTTGTGCTTCATCACTAAAACGTTTGTTGATTCGATTTTCGGCATTGAATGCTTTCACTACACGCAAACCGGTCATGGTCTCTTCTAATATGCCCATAAGCTCACCCATCTTGTTTTGTCCTTCCATTGATTGCTTTTTCAAGCTCTTACCAATGCGTCCAATTATGGTACCTGCTACTGGCAACAAGACAAAAGCAAACAATGTAAGTTGCATGCTCATAAAGAACATGGCTATTAGATAAACAATGATGAGTATTGGGTTTTTCAGAAACATGTCTATCGATGACATCACAGAACCTTCTACTTCGCCCACATCGCCAGTAGCACGCTGCATAATGTCGCCCTTACGTTCACTGCTAAAGAAACCTATTGGTAATGAAACTATCTTGCTAAAAATCTGTTTGCGCATATCGCGCACAATATTGTTGCGAAGTCCAACACTGGTGTACGATGACAGATATGCTGTGCCACATTTTATTACCGTACCAACAACCATAAACAATCCCGAAAAAAGCAAAGCATAGCCCGGGCCATAATGCAATTTTATGGTAGTGATATAATAATAAAAGTTATTCTTCATCACAGCCATATCCAAAGTCCATGGCATTAGAGATGTTACCTCATTGCTCTGCTCAAATATTATCTCGAGCACAGGTATCATAAATGCCATTGAGAGCACAGAGAACGCTGCCGACAAGATATTGAACAAAAATGTTAGTCCAACAACGCCCCAATATGGCTGTATGTATCGACCTATTACTTGAAAAAAGTATCTCATTTGTGTTTTGTAAGAGTGTGTGTATATTTTAGCACAAAATGACACGAGACAACACCTAACAACGTGTAAGTGCCACTCGTGTCATTAAACTTGTTGATATGTTAATCTATTCGTTAAACACGATAAATACCAGTATACGTTTGCGGTGTTATGGCACGCAACTCCGCCTTTACGCTTTCGCTCACATTGAGAGTATCAATAAATGAAGCTATCGACTGGGCATCAATCTTTGTATTGGTACGAGTAAGTTCTTTGAGCGTCTCGTACGGATTAGGATAACCCTCTCGGCGCAATATAGTTTGTATTCCCTCTGCAACTACTGCCCAATTGTTTTCAAGGTCGCGAGCGATAGCACTTTCATTGAGTAATACCTTCGATAAGCCTTTCATTATCGACTTAATAGAGATAATTGTGTGTGCAACTGGCACACCTACATTGCGCAACACTGTTGAATCGGTAAGGTCTCGTTGCAAACGACTCACAGGCAATTTAGCTGCTAAATGTTCAAGTATCGCATTCGATATACCAAGATTACCCTCAGCATTTTCATAATCGATAGGATTTACTTTATGAGGCATCGCGCTCGAACCAACCTCGCCCTTTTTTATTTTCTGTTTGAAATATTCCATCATAATATACATCCAGAAATCGCGGCAAAGGTCAATCATCACAACATTGATACGCTTTAAAGCATCAAACACAGCACTGAGATTATCGTAGTTCGAGATTTGTGTAGTATATTGCTCACGGCTAAGTCCGAGTGTTGAATCGACAAAGTTATTGCCAAATGCCACCCAATCGATAGAAGGAAACGCTACGTTATGAGCGTTGAAATTTCCTGTTGCACCTCCAAATTTTGCAGGAATAGGCAACTTGCGCATGGCATCAATTTGCACCTTTAATCGGTTAACAAACACCATTATTTCCTTGCCCAAACGAGTAGGTGATGCTGGTTGTCCATGAGTTTTAGCAAGCATTGGTATATCTTTCCACTCAGTTGCTAGTCTATTGAGTTCTGCAACAAGTGCTTCTATCTCTGGGTAAAATACATTATCGAGCGCTTCTTTGAGCGACAATGGTACCGATGTATTATTGATATCTTGTGATGTCAGACCAAAATGAATAAACTCTTTGTACTGCTGCAACCCGAGTTTGTCAAATTGTTCTTTTATGAAGTACTCCACAGCCTTCACGTCATGGTTTGTCACTGCCTCAATGTCTTTAATGCACTGTGCCTCGGCTGGAGTGATGTTACGATAAATGTTGCGTAACTCGTCGAACAACTTTGTGTCGATGCTCTTTAGTTGTGGTAATGGTAATTGACAAAGAGCTATGAAATATTCGATTTCGACACGAACGCGATACTTTATCAATGCATATTCTGAAAAGTATTCACCAAGTTCATCAACTTTGTTTCTGTAACGGCCGTCGATAGGGGAAATGGCCGTGAGCGACTGTAGTTCCATGTGATACGAAGATGTGTTGTATATCTATCAATAATTTTATTTCTGATTATGTGCCAAAAATACAACAATTTCTGCAAATATGTGGAAGAATACGAACGAATGTATGCTCATTCTCAGCGCTTAAATGGTTAGCACTAACCACAACAAAAGACTAGAATTATAAAAAACGAAGAACAATGTTGTTGTACAAAAGTGCAAACATTGTTCTTCGTTTTATTTCTGTACTATGATATGAGATATTAATCTCTGCTTCGTCCTACGAGGATCCAAATGTAATAAGCCAATGTTGCGAGCGATGACAATGCAGCAACAACGTAGGTATAAGCTGCCCATTTAAGTGCATCGATGGCATATTCGCGAGTTTCACCACCAACAATGCCTGCTTGTGTAAGCCATGCTACTGCTCGCTGACTAGCATTTATTTCAACAGGTAATGTTACGAAAGCAAATAGTGTGAATATTGCATAAGCTGCTATTATTATCTCCAATGCCAACGTATATGGCAATGCACCCTGCAACACAAATGCTCCTATAAACATTGCCCAAAATATGATGTTAATAACCTTTGCACTAACATTTTGCAACGGCACTAGCATGGTTCGCAATTCAAGCGGTGCATATGCTGTGGCATGCTGAACTGCATGACCAGTTTCGTGAGCTGCAACAGCAACTGCCGACACATTACGACCATAATAAACATCGCTGCTCAAATTGATGGTTTTATCTGTCGGATTATAATGGTCGGTTAACGATCCATCTGTAGGTTGTATGGTAACATCGTAGATACCATTATCGTGCAACATCTTCTGTGCAGCTTCAGCGCCACTCATACCAACTGGTACTTGCTGATATTTTGCAAATTTACTCTTTAGTCGGCTACTTACAACCCAACTAAGCAATGCAAATACTATGAATAATACTAACATAATGAACTTCTTTTTTTTGTGAAATAAAAAATTACCAACAACGTTGCTCTGCAAAGTGCTTGCCAAATTCTTATTATGCCATATTGACAGACATAACTCGTTCAACAATTGTCTTAGGATCTATATTGAAACAATGATAATCGGCATATTTGCATGGTTTATTCCCATATATCGAACATGGGCGACATGGCAAGTCGATACTTACCACATCGTTAGCATTTTGTCCGTAACCGAAAAAACCTGCATATGGGTGTGTTGCACCCCATACCGAAACCACACGCGTGCCAAAAAGTGAACATATATGCATTGCTGACGAGTCCATGCTAACCATGCAATCGAGATTCGACATTAACCCCATCTCGTCTTTCAATTTCATCTTACCTATCATAGAGTGACAGCCTTTTATGTTGGCTTCCCACTCTTCGGCTATTTGCTTCTCACTTTGACCACCACCAAAAACAAACACTTCAGCATCTTGTTTTGTGAGCATTTCAACCACTTGCTTCATCTTGTCGAGTGGATAAACTTTGCCCTGATGTTGCGCAAATGGCGACACTCCTACCCACATCTTTCCTTTATATTCGCCATTAGGATCGATGGGAGAGTGTAACTTTTGCATATATGTGCCATTTAGTTTTATGGGCATGCCGGCTTTGGCAAACACATCGCAATATCGCTCTATTGTAGTTTTAAGCTGGTGTTTTTCTTTGCCATTATCATTGGTCAGATTAGCCTTTTCTCGGCGTCCTTTATCGATGACAAATGTTGGTATACGCGACAATTTACTCATAAACGTACGCAACACTTTGGTGCGTAACACATCGTGCATATCGAGCACCATGTCGTAGTCGTTGCGAACAAGCTGACGATAGAGTTTCCATAGTCCACGCACACCATCACCAGTCTTGCGTATGTTGGTGCCTATAAAGTGAAAATTATTGCATTGTTCAAAGAATGGCTCAAAGAATGGTTCTGACAACACGTCGAACTGCACATTGGGGTATTGCCTACATGCGGCTGATATAACAGGCGACGTCATTGCTACATCACCCATGGCCGTGAGGCGTATTATCAGTACTCGTTTCATCGCTGTTAATTTATTTTTTACCTTTATAGAGTATTGGATTCAAACTCTCGTCGTTGTACATTTTCATTTGCTTATACACTTTCATGTATTTGCGACCAGCTTCTATGTCTGACAACAACTCTTCAATGGCTGTCGACAAGTCTTTATGCTGCTCGCGTAGCACTGCAAGCTTCTGGCTGCATTTTTCAATGTGAGCTGCATCAACATCGGTGCGCTTGGTCTCTTGCTCCATGTGATATATTTTGAGAGCCAAAATTGAATATCTATCGATAGCCCATGCTGGTGATTCTGTATTGATTTTGGCATCGGGCAAAACCTTCACATCTTTGTATTTATCGAGAAAATATGAGTCGATGAACTCAACCATGTCAGTACGTAGTTGGTTCGATGCATCGATACGACGCTTGAGTACAAGAGCTGCTTTGGGATCGATTTCTGGATCACGTATAATATCTTCAAAATGCCATTGCACCGTGTCGACCCAGTTCTTGTGATACAAAAGATGTTCTATCTGACTCTTGTCGTAAGGATTCTCTATTTCGTGGTCTACATTGTCATACTTATGATAGTCAGCTATTGACTCATTAAATACTTTCCAAAATAACTCTGTCTGTTTCATGGTAGATAATGTCTTATTTTATCTTTGGTTCAAAAATGTTTATTGTGCAAATGTACACCATTCATTTGACAATTGACAATCGACACTTGACGAATTAATAATTAGTCGCTCTTAATTAGTCATTCATAATTAGTAATTATCTTTGCACACATTGCTTATTTTTGGAAAATGGATAAAGTAAAAGCCAAAAAACATTTAGGACAACACTTCCTAACCGATTTATCTATTGCTCAGCGCATTACCGACTCATTAACCACCACCGACACGCCCAATACACTCGAAATCGGTCCGGGAATGGGTGTTTTGACTCAGTTTTTAGAGAAACGCACCGACGTCAATTTGCGTGTGGTTGAAATAGATACCGAATCGGTTGCATATCTTCACGAACACTTCAATTTGAACAGCGATGCCATAATAGAAGGCGACTTTTTGAAGATGAAACTCGATGACCTTTTTGGAACTGATGCACAATTCTCGGTTATCGGTAATTTCCCATATAACATATCGAGTCAAATATTTTTTCATATTCTTGATTATAAAGACATTGTGCCACAAGTTGTTTGTATGCTTCAGCGTGAAGTTGCAAAACGTTTGGCAAGCGGACCTGGTAACAAAGACTATGGCATTCTGAGTGTTTTCCTTCAAGCGTATTATAACATCGACTATCTATTTACTGTTGATGAGAACGTTTTCAATCCACCACCAAAAGTAAAAAGTGGCGTTATTCGTTTGGTTCGCAATAATGTTGAACACCTCAACTGCGACGAAAAACTATTTCGAACAGTGGTGAAAGCCACATTTAATCAACGTCGAAAAACTATCAGAAATAGCATACGTGCCATTCGTTTCGACCACGAAGCACTAAACGACCATCCATTCATGCAGAAACGACCAGAGCAGCTCTCTGTTGATGAGTTCGTTGAATTAACTAACCTTGTTTCGCAACACTTACTGAGTAACTAATTCTCATGCCAATAGATAACGATACACTACTAGACGTTAGGACATTACTTGAGGAAAAAACTGCACTATATCAAACCTCAGCATTTGTTGCCGACGACCCAGTAAGCATACCACATCTCTTCCAGAAGAAAGAGGATATTGAAATAGCCGGACTTTTAGCCGCAACTATCGCATGGGGAAATAGAAAAGCTATTCTGAAAAGTTGCAATGAGATGATAAACATGTTGGATAACGACCCCTTCTGTTTCATCACATCGGCTTCTGACAAAGAGATTGCATCGCTCTCGAGATTTGTATATCGCACATTCCAAAGTGACGACTTACCGTGTTTCGTTCGCGGTCTGCGAGCCATATATTTACAAGAGGGTGGACTCGAGCGCATATTTTCGCCAAACTCAGGTGAGTCGGTTCGCGATGTTCTAATCCGATTCAGAACAACAATAATACCTCACTTAGCCCCTCGCACATTCAAACATGTAGCCGATGTTGCTAATGGTGCAGCAGGGAAACGCCTAAATATGTTCCTACGATGGATGGTTAGACCAAGTAATGGAGGCGTTGATTTCGGACTATGGCATAACATTAGACCATCGCAACTTATGTTACCTCTTGATGTTCACACAGCCAATACTAGCAGAGCATTGGGTATTTTATCTCGCAAACAAAACGACTGGAAGTCAGTAGAAGAAGTTACAAACATCCTACGCTCATTTTGTCCAGATGACCCCATAAAATATGATTTTGCTCTCTTTGGATTGGGCATATATGAACATTTCAAATAAGCATATTAGCCGTGTCGAATAATTACTTCAAGTTCAAACAATTTACTATCAACCAAGATAAAACAGCAATGAAGGTTGGCACCGATGGTGTACTACTCGGTGTTCTAACTACACCAAGTAACACTCCTAAGCACATTCTCGACATTGGCACTGGCACTGGACTTGTTGCACTGATGCTTGCTCAACGTTTTCAAACCTCACTTATTGATGCTGTTGAAATTGACAAAGAGGCTTTCGAACAGGCATCTGAAAATTTTACAAAATCGCCATTCGCAGATAGATTACATTCGTACTTATCTGATATAAAATATTTTACATCATCATATTCTTACGACCTCATTGTAAGCAATCCGCCATATTTTATCAATTCACTCAAAGCCCCAGACATACAACGTACACTTGCACGCCACACCGATTCACTTCCATTTTCTATATTAGCAAATTCAGTGTCTCGCCTATTAAGTTCAAATGGCCTCTGTTTCGTAATTATTCCGTTCGATATTGTCAGAACACTAACCAACATTTTTTGTTCAAACAAATTGTATCCACATAGCATATTAACAATAAGCCATAACGAAAAAAAACAGCCCAAACGAGCTGTTATTTCTTTCGGCTTCGACAAAACAGAACACGTGGCAGAGAGTCAATTATTCATCGAAAAAAGTCCAGGTAATTATTCTAACGAGTTTCAAACATTGGTCGAACCCTTCTATTTATAAACTACACAATCTTAGTCAACACCTTTTCGTGCGTAACTACCGAAGGTATTTCGTGCTTATAATGTGTAACGTAAATAAGCGTTATATCTGGCGAAGCACAATATTTTTCAATTATAGCTTTTGCTAAACGTTTCTTTGCCACGTCGAGACCATGAAGTGGTTCATCAAGTATTAGCAACGAGGGTGACTTCACAAAAACACGAGTTAGAAGTATTAATCGTTGTTCGCCATACGATATTTTCACAAACGACTTTTGAGCCAAATGTTCTGCACCAAAAACTTTCATCCACTTCATAGCCAATTGTCTCTGCTCGTCGGTTGGTTTTCGATGCAAACCAACGGTGTCGAAAAAGCCTGTTGCCACAACATCAAGACATGGCATATCGTGCTGATAATAGGTATGAACATCTGGCGACAAATAACCTATATGACTCTTTATTTCCCATATCGATTCACCTGAACCTCGCTTACAATCGAAAAGTGTTATGTCGTTGGCATAAGCTTGTGGATTATCGCCACACACAAGTGATAATAATGTCGATTTGCCACAACCATTTTGCCCTAATAGAGCCCATTTCTCACCACGTTTTACTATCCAATCAACATCTTTAAGTATTTGCTTTGTAAAATATTTGATGCTCACCTTGTTCATTATAACCGCATTTTTATACCCTTTTTCTGCTTCTTTCGCTGCAGTTTGAGGCAATTCGGCTGGTATTTTATAACCAAACATTAGTTCATGTAATGCTGTATCGGCAGCAAAATCTTGAGCATCAAGCATTGGCAAAACTTCCATATTGTTCACTGGTATAATCGTATTCACCAATGATGGTATATCTGCTGGATTTGACAATATCAAAATAACTTGTATTTGCTCTCCTTCTGATATATTTTGAAGCAGCATATTAACAATGTCTCGACTCTCTGCATCAAGACCTATATATGGATTGTCGATTACTAAAACACGAGGCTTCGATAGCAATGCTCTAAAAATCTGCATCTTACGCATTTCACCACTCGATAAAAAGATAAGTCTCTTACCTAAAATGCTATCGATATTAAGACGCTTTGCTAACTCTATATTTTTCTGACAGTTATCAGCTCCTATTATATCTGCAACAATGGGTGAATCTTCGTTTTCTGTGACATTCCAACGTTGCTGGTAATATGTTGGCTTATTGTCGGCCATTTTATAAATATCCCGAAACGACATATACTTGACCTCATCGTGGTTAAGTTCACGCCCATCAAGACACAATTTTACAATACTTGTTCGCTTACAAAGTATCTTGCCAAGCATTATGTCGGCTAACATCGATTTACCAGCTCCATTCCGACCTATTATAGCCACATTATTACCATTCTCTATATGTATGTTTATCGGCTGTTTAAACTGATAATCAGGGTGGGCCGAAACAGCGTTTTCAAGTGTTATAGTTGCCATATCTCAATTAGTTTTTCAACATTTGCACCAATCTATTAGCGCCTCCTTTTACAATAAAACCATTTATTCCTAGTTGCCTTGCTACTTCTATATTAATATCCGAATCATCAAAAAATGCAACTTGTTCTGGTACTATGTTATGATAGTTCAGCACTTGCTCATAGATGGCTTTGTTTGGTTTGCTCAAATGCATCTCATGGCTATACCATGTTTTATCGAATAACTCAGAAAGCGACCGATAACCTTGTACTCTATGGTCAAAATAGTCAAAATGCATCTGATTAGTATTACTAAGCAATACAACGGTATGACTTGCTTTTAAATCTTCTATTATGCCAATTGTTTCGGTACTTATATCGCCAATCATAGCATTCCATGCATCTCTTATTTGGGCGTTGGTTATCTGACTATTTGATAACTGTCGCAAATAATCGCAAAACTCTTGGGGCGATATTAATCCTTGTTCAAACAATGTAAATATTCCTCCTACCGAATGACTTTGCGTCACATGTCGTTCAACACCTTCTATGCCTAAACTCTTAAATGCATCTATTGTTGCTTGCATATCTATATTGAGTATCACATTACCTAAATCGAATATGAGCAACTTACTATTATCTACTATCTTATCCATTTTTTTGTGGAAATAAAAAAGCCAGTTGCCCTAAAACAACTGGCCTATATTTCGCTTTTAAAATTGCTTTTAGTATTGTTGTACGAGCGAAAGAACTGCGCGAGCGCAAGCTTCTGATTTACTATTGGTGTAAACATGAAGTTTGTAAGCACCAGTCTTACTACAATCGATTTGGAAAGCTGTATATACCTTTCCGCCTACCGAACTTGTACCAAGAAGTTTGTCACCGTCATAAACTTCAACAACAACATTTTCAGAGTTAGATGAACCATTTGCAATGTTAATCTGATACCTTGTACGACTATTGAGTACAACCGAATACTTAATACCATCGGCCGAACCAGCTGCAAGTTTGATGTCGAAGTCCTTTATGTATTGTTTGTCGCCCATTGCTGCAAGTGCAGTTTTCATGAGTTCATCGCCACATTGTGCTGATGCTGCAGCTGTGAAACCCATAATAGCAACCATTATCAAAAATAATCTTTTCATAATATCCTTTGTTTTATACAGTTATGTGAAGTGTGTGTTGTCTGTTACGAGTTTTGTTATCCTACGACAAAACTTCTAGCTTCTTTCACCTTCTCAATAATTGCGCTTACTTGTTCTGGTGTTATCTCAACATGACTTATTTCGTTTTGCTCGATAACAAGCATACCATCAACTTCTTTAGTAATAGGTTCACCAAGTTCAGTTGTGATTCTCACACCGTCGTAAACTGTCTTTATTTCCTCAATCTTAGTTACAAGATCTTTGAAGTTCTTATCTGTCTTGCTATAGTTGTTAAGAATGATGAGCAAGATATTAACAATGTCTTTCTGTTCACCCAAACGGAATGTAAGATCTTCATCGTGTGTTTGTTCAATAACCTGACTGGTGATATATATACCCTCAAGCCATGCACCAGCTACTATTGCTGTGCTGACATTAGAACGCTTTTGGTCGCGCAAATACTTATCCATTTGGTTAAAGCTCGACACTGATAGTTGTTTCAGTGAATCAAGGTTTGTGCTATTTGTTGCCAAACGCTTAAGTGTTTGGAAATCGAGGAACTGACCTACATTGAGTCCATCAGCCAAATCTTTAACTGAAACAAGATATGATACTACAACTGTATTTTTGTTGAATGTGTTTATATAACCCAAATCGGCACTATATACACCAAGGTTCAAAGCACGTTTAAAACTTGTATCGTAGTTTTTAATATTATCGGTTGAGTTAAGTATCTGCTGCGAGAATCCTGCTCCTGAACGTTTGATTTGATTAGCCATTTCAACTGGCGATGATATGTTCTGAATCATATCGTTCACAACGTTCTCA
This sequence comes from Bacteroidales bacterium, assembly GCA_045118595.1. Taxonomy (GTDB): domain Bacteria; phylum Bacteroidota; class Bacteroidia; order Bacteroidales; family Marinilabiliaceae; genus W3P20-009. Next base: position 15,987 of record JBGUYH010000201.1, read on the forward strand.
GATAACTGTAGTGGAGCTTCTGAAAGTGTATCGGCAGATATATCGAATCCTGAGTTTGATGCGCTATTGTCACACATTGTGCAACTTGTCATGTAGCTAATACCAGCAGTAAGGGCTATACCTAATGCGAGTCTCTTGATAATCATAGTATTGTGTTGTTTTTAGTTATTATCTATCTCTTTTTCATTTGTCTCTTGTTCAGCTGCTTTACGAGCCTCTTCCTTAGCCTTCTTTTCAGCAGCTTCCTTTGCTTTTCTTTCTGCCTCTTCTTTTGCCTTTTTCTCGGCTTCTTTCTTGGCTTTCTTCTCAGCCTCAGCTTTCAGCGCTGCATCATGCTTTGCTTTTTTTGCTGCTGCTCGTTTTTTATTTATCTCTTCCATCTTGGCTGCAAATGGAGTTGCGATATGCTGACCAACATATTCAAATCCTTTGTGTGCCCAATCATAGTAAAGTACGATATACAAGAATATGGTGATAATCCATACTGATGCCATATTGAACCATAGCGTATCCCAATATGTCCCCATAAAATATTTGCATGGTGCAAAGAACTGTGAACGGAATGATAATATTCCTTCTGGTTCTGGCTTCTGATAAATAGGATCAACTATCTGTATCAACTTATCGCCATCGCGCAATATTTTATTCTTGTCAAATGTTTTACGCACTACATCAGAAACCGTTTCATTGTAGTATGCGTCTTTCAACTCATTGTACTTATCAAATTGCGTATCGAGCAGATATTGTGTTACATGCTCACGCTTACTATTTGCTTCAAGGAATATTTCAGCATATACCTGAGTGAGCTGATCTATGTACTCTTTTGTTTGGTTATATACTGTTTTATTAAAGTCAACAGGATTGATTTTATCGAGAGCTTCAAACTCTATCTGCGGTTGTCTACGCATCTCTTTACCCAATTCGTTGTGAAGCAATGCGAGGTCACTAATATATGTTGACTCTTCTTTCTTGTCGGCATCAAAGTCTTTCTTTGCTTTTTCCAAAATATTGGTAAGCTCTGGCAAATAATACACTTGCTTGAAGTCTGCCTTGCTTTCTTGCATCTCTGTTTCGAACAACAGACTCTTAAATTTGTTGTGCTTATATTGATACACAATCAAACCTTCATATGCATAACGCGCAGGTATAAACTCAGCAACAAATGGTACTTTATCAACCGATGTAATTGTTTTATTCAACTTGTCAAACGTAAACATTGCACCACCTAATACCATCTGTGGTATCATAAGCAATGGTATCATGATGTAGATGGTAACAATGGTGTTAAACGCTGACGATATAATTAATCCGAGTATGTTTGACGATACTGAAACAGAAAATAGCATCAAGAAGAATTCGGTGTTCATTCCCTTGAATCCTATTACAGCATTGCCCACTACAATGAATAATATCATCTGTATGGCTGACAAGCCCATCAATATCACTATTTTCGACATTAAATAAGCCGATCTACTAAGGTTTAAGAACCTCTCTCGTTTCATTATCTTAGCATCTTTGAATATCTCTTCAGCACTCACAATGAGACCAAAGAAAATTGATACAATGATGCCCATAAAAATGTAAATCGGTATATTTTCATTTTCCCTAAAGATGTATACATCTGAATCGGGATCTACTATATATCTGATGAGATATGCAAGCACAAAACCGAGGAATGGTGCTTCAAGTATATTCATCAAAATATATTGTGTGTTACTTATCTTTGCCCAAAAGTCGCGACGAGTATAGATACAGAACTGGCCGAACCACGATGGCAAATCGAGTGAACGAGGTGGTTCTTCATCAACTCGGTCTACCTTAGGTAATACAATATTTTCGTTGTATTTATTGTTCCACGATTCTGGTAATACCTTTCTCTTATTCGAAGTGCCGCCCCATTCATCAATAACTTTGGCTTCGAGCACGTTAAATACCAACTCGGTATTTACATTACCACATTCACCACATGCTCCTTGATTCGAAGCCTGACCTATCTGACGTTTGGTATATGTAATCGCACCAACAGGGTCACCATAATAGACTGGATAACCACCTGTATCGAGAATAAACATCTTGTCGAACATTTTATAAATATCCGACGATGGTTGGTGAATAACCACAAACACTAACTTGCCATTCTTAACAGCAAGTTCGCGCAATAGGTTGATAACATTTTCTGAGTCGCCTGATGAAAGACCTGATGTTGGTTCGTCAACAAAGAGGACAGCTGGTTCACGTATAAGTTCGAGGGCTATATTGAGTCGTTTGCGCTGACCACCACTAATTGATTTATTAAGTGGAGATCCCACAACAAGATCTTTTCTTTCAAATAGTCCGAGATTATCAAGAGTCCTATTTACGAGTTCTTTTATCTCTTGCTCCGATTTATTCTTAAAACAGAGTTTTGCGCTATAATATAGGTTCTCATACACTGTAAGTTCTTCTATTAAGAGGTCATCTTGTGGTATGAGCCCAATAACGCCTTCGAGAAGTTCTGGTTGTGTATGTAGATTTCGTCCGTTAATTAAGACCTCACCCTCTGATGGCGATTCGTTACCGCACAATACATTGAGGAGTGTTGTTTTTCCAGCTCCACTGGCACCCATTATTCCGATAAGGCTACCTTCACGTTCTGCCATATTGATATGACGCAAACCTAAAGCTCCATTTTTGAAACGGAAACTCATATCGTTTACTTCATATGATATTTTATCGAAATGACGGTCTGGAGTGAATTTTGCTTCTACATCGAAAAAGCAAAGTGTTGCCGATGTTGCTTTGATAATGCTTCGTGTTGGGAATGGCGACACGCAATCTTGAGCAAGCAAGTTACCATTTACATACGATTCGCCTCCGCTATAACGAACAAAGTACAAATCGACACTTGCCATATAGAGAAAGAATATGGCTCCTTTTAACTTACCTGTTTGTATATGAAGTGCGTTTGAGTAATTTACTCCTTCACGTTCATCGGCGATGAGAATGCCTTTATAATCCATCTTGTCAGCATCGCTTTCCATGCTGAATGCCTTGATGGCTTGCACCTCTTCTTTATCAAGTTTAAATGCTAAAACAACGCCATCGATGACCTCCATTCGCCCAGTAACATTCATATCTGGAGCTTTTGACACCGAGACGCGTAACATTTCATATATTCTGACGAAGATAACAGCCTTTTGCTTTTTGACCACTTCTGGGTCTTTTGCTACTTTCGTACCGTCTGGTAAGATTTCGTCTTTCTCGAGCTCTTTGCTTATCTTTCGGCATGTACCTATGATTTTTACTGATTCTGAAGCCTTTACATCACCAGTATTTTCATTCTTAATGACATGACCCTCTTCATCAAGCCTAACTTCGGCATTTTCGTCAAATTTCCGAAGATAAAGCTCGACCTCTTGTTCTCCAATCTGTGACTGAAGAAACGTTCTGACGTAGTCTCTTTCGTCATCACCGACACCGGCGTCTTGCTTGGCTATAAGGCCAAACAATTTCATTAATGCTTCAAGAATAGCCTCACTCATAGGTTTTTTATCAAGTCTCAGGCAGCCGTAACCGACTGCCTGAACACTCTGATGTTATAGGTTGTTATTTTATATTCCAATCTTCATCACATTCGCAGTATTCGAATGGTACTTCTACTATGTCTTCGTACTCTTCGCCTGCTTCTTTAATATCTTCCTCGTCTTCGCGATAACACCACTTGATAGTTACATCACTGCCATTGTTCTTTATTTCTTCGAATTTGAGCAGAACATCAAGCAATACTTTTGATGATGCAGTATTAAAGTATTCGAGTTTGAATGTCATGTCGGTATGGTCGTTGGTTTGTGTGCCATACTCAGCAATCCAATCAAGTATTGGTTGGTAGAACAGTGTAACGTCCTCTGGGAGCGAACGGCCTTGGATTAGGAATACGCCGTTGTCCTTGTCCATGGTAACACTTGGTGTGTCGTCTGTTCCTTTGATGTTTATAACTTCCATTTCTATCCGTTGTTATTTAGTTTCTTGAAATAGTTGTAATCAGAATAAAGAAGCACAAATCGTCTGTAAGATCTTTGAATTGGTAGTCGATCTTGTTTCCTGATTTTTTGGCTATATCAATGAAACCGAGTCCTGCACCACCCTTTTCTGATATGTGTCCCTCTTTTATTTGTTGTTTATAAAGAGCTGACAATCCTTCTTTATCGAGGCTGTTTATATGTTCAAGGCTCTTTTCGAGACCTTCTCTTTTTGATCGTTTTACAACATTGCCTGTAATCACATTATATGACTCTTCGCCATGACTCACAAGCACGATTCCTCGACGTTCTTCGTTTTCGTCGTCGGTTATGGCATCGGCATGCTTGCTGATGTTTTGCAAACATTCTACCATAACGTTGAACACTTTACGCTGTACTTGATTTGACTCTTCTGCTTTGACCATATTCTTCTCGGTCAATGCAGTGAATGTGCGTGTGATTTCTTGAGTGACTACACCTTCATAAACAAGGTTTATTTCATTTGCCTGCATTGTATGGTACAATTGGTAGGCAAATTCCAAAAAGTCTTGATTCGCTGCTATTTTTGCCATAGTGCTCGATTTAAAAAGTGTGTAAATATAGCATTTATTTTTATAATTCTACTCCTATAAGCAAAACATCGTCGACTTGACGTGTCCTGATTTCGGCTTCTGTTTCTGTTGGTGTCTGACGCATCCATACGTTTATAAAGTCGTTATACACTTCTTTATAAATGCCTTGTATGTCTTGGTCTGTTGTTCGTCCTAACAGTTCTTTGAAACGTTTGGCTTGATATTTTTTCTTCTTCTGTCCGTCAAGCTGATCGGGCAATCCATCTGAGAATACGAAAAACCTATCTCCTGGTTGGTATTCTATGACGTTATTTTCAAAGTCTGGTTCAGGACGACCAGGAAGTGGTATGCCGCCTATGCCTTTTCGTGTTCCTTTATACTCGGTAAATTCTTCTCCACGCATATAATACATTGGGCGGTGTGCTCCTGCAAATTGCAATTCGTGTTTTTCGGTGTCGATTCTGACCAAACCAAGTTCCATACCATCGCGTCCGTTGTCTGGACGATCGGGGTCGTCTTGTTTGAGTGCTCGGCGTACTGCTGCATGCAATTTATCAAGCAGATGAGCGGCTGTTATGTCATGACTATTTTCTACTATATGATTGAGCAACAATGTTCCGATGATTGACAGCAATGCTCCTGGTACGCCATGACCTGTACAGTCGCACGCGGCTATGTAATATACATTGTCGAAATGATAGAACCATGGATAGTCGCCACTGACGGTATTTTTTGGGAAGTACATCATAAATGTCTTTGGGAAGTACTTCTGGTAGTCTTGTACCTCAGGCAACAATGCTCTCTGTATTCTGAGGGCATAATTGATACTATCTTGTATGCTCTTATTCTTTTCTTTGATGAGTTCTTCCTGACGTTTCATCTGTGTTACGTCGTGGGCTTGGAAGAGTACTGACTCTAATTCGTCACCAGATTCACCAAACTCAGGAATAGCTCGCATTTCAACTATGCGTGCTTCTTCATCAACGTTTATTTCAAGTTCTGATTCTACCTTTTGGTGTGTCTTCTTAAGCATTTTGAGTGAGTTGGCTATAAATCCAACAATACTCATTGTTGCATCAAGTTCGTTTATCTTCATACTCATTAAGTCTGAAGCATCTTTCTGCAAGAACTTCGATGCTGCTGGGTTGACATATACTATCTTACCATTGGTACTTGTTCGTATGATAAGGTCGGGCGAGTTTTCAGAGAGTGACTGCATACGACTCTTCATTCTCTCTTCACGTTCAGCACGTATTCGTTCGGTAATATCACGTGTATTAAAGATTAAACCTCTGATTGCTGGGTCGTGTAAGAGGTTTTTACCTTGGGTTTCAAGGAATATCTTATCACCATTTTTCTTCAAATAGGTGTATTGTATTGTCATTTCACCGCCTGGCGTGTCGAGCAGATAGTCAAACATGCCAGTAACGCTACGGAATCCCTTAGGGGTCATCATATCTTCGTCCATGCCATGAACTGTGTCGTTAGGTTCATAGCCGAGTATTCGACGTATTGATGGACTTTCAAAAGTAACTTCGCGGTCTTCGTTGTATATAGAGATGAACTCAGATGCGTTGGTTAAGAGTGCTTGTAGACGTTTTTGACCATTCTCAACCTCTTGTATCTTGATGGCGAGTTCTCGGTTGGTCATTTCTACATTTTCTTTTGCCTCCATCATTTCTAAGGCATTTTGCTGCAACTGCTCTTCGTTTTTCTTCAGTGTTGCAGTCATCTCTTGTGACTCTTTGAGCAATTGTGCTGTGCGCTCATTGATTTTTAAGTTATAAATAGTGGCGCCTATTACTTTACTCAATTCATCGGCTAAAGAAATGTAGTGTTGTGGAAGTCGTTTCTTGAAGAATGATAATTCTATCACACCTTGTACTTCGTCTTCTTGCAAGAGTGGTATGATGAGTATAGAACGTGGTTTTTGCTCACCTAAAAGACCTGATGTTATGGTAAAATAGTCTTCAGGTACATCGGTGCGATAGATTATTTGTCGCTCATAGGCTGCGGCACCAATAAGACCATGACCTATTTTTATCGTTGTCGATTCATATCTGCGACGATTGTAGGCGTATTGGGTTAGTGTTTTTAGTTCATTGCCATCGACAATAAAGAATACGCCTTGAACCGATTCGTAATATGACACTATGCCTTGTAATGCTTCAACAGCTAATTCATCTATCTTAGTGTGAGCACGTAATATATCTGATATTTTTTCTTTGCCTCGCGTTACCCATGAGAATTGGCTCTCTTTTTCTTTTGTCTCCATCAGATTTCGCCCAAGCTTCATGAGTGTTTTCTGCAGTTCAGAATCTTGCGTGCTATATGTGCCTTCAATGTTTTGACCTGCACCAATTTTGCCAGCCATCACTATTGAATTATCAATCTGACTTTGCAATGAAACGACTTGATTGGTTAATGTTTCTAGTCGTATGCGCTTAAAATTAACTACATAGAGGCTTAATAAAAGAAGTGCAAGTACAATTAAGTCGAATATCCATACAAAGATGTAACGATGAAGATAGATGACATTGCTGAGCGACACATTAAGACCTATGAGGCTCATTATCGACGTCCACCCTATGAGCAGAACTGCCAAAACAGCAATGAGTGCAGCATACCACTGCACTTCACTGAAGCCTGACGGTGACATATAGTCGGTATATGCTATTTCTCTTTTCTCTTTCATCATTTCTTTTACTTAATCCTCTAACAACACGTTGTCTATATCTTTCCAAATGTCGGCTATAGCTAATTTACTAAAACTCGACACTTCAACTATTGCAACAACTTCGTTGTTTTTCTTTATAGGCAGTATGTAGACATTCATTGTTTCTGTTTCACCCAACCCTGACATTATGGTTAGCTTGTCGGTTGGTACATCGGTTATTTTTGTTAGCTGACCACTTGTTATGACGTTTCCTAATATAGCATCATCTTTGGTTACTTCTTTCAGTTTTACATCGTCAGCAAAACTTTCGTTGTTTAATGCATAAGTACCTGCTAATTCGAATACATCATCTGTCTGACGTTTCATATATATCACGCCACAGCACATATCAGAACATTCGGCCAACGACTTCAGCAAAAATGCACCTTTTTCATCTGTTGGCTTAGTTTTTTGTCTGTTTTTCTTTATTGTGTCGATAAGTACTTGACTATTTTTACCAAATGACTGTTGCTTACGCGAAGCCATATTCAATTCGTGAACCTCGGCTTTTAATTGTCTTATTTCTTGATCTTTCTCTTTTCGTACTTGCTCGAGCGAAGCTATATCTTCTTTAAGTTGTGTTACTACTTTATTAGAAGTGAATATTATGTAACATGTAAAAGCTGCTGAACATATCACCAAGAATAGGTTGAACATCACAAACACAGGTTGTGATACGTTGTAGGGCATAAATTGCCAAAACAAAAAGATACACAAAAAGATAGATAACGATATGAACACTTTGGTATTGAGCGATAATGAGGCTAATGCGTGGTAACACTTTATTGTCCATTCTTTAGCGTATTGCGCAACTATCAAAGCATATTTCACAACAAAATCACAAACTATTTTTGATAGTCTGATTGCTGTGTCGCGAACGTAATGCCATTCGTTTTTTATCAATTCATATAGTGGATCTATGTTTTTCATTTTAGGTTGTTCAAAAAATCGGTTATGCCATCGGGACTTAACACAAGATTTGGTGTTATGAGTTTGAGTGCTGCTTTAGGCATTGTGTCAACTTCGGCAGTTTTTGGGTCTTGCACAATTGTAAAACCCTTCTTGTCTGCTATATCTTTCAGTCCTTTTGCACCATCTTTGTTTGCTCCTGTAAGTATTATACCCACACACTTCTCACGATAAGCTGCAGCTGCCGAAGAGAGTGTGTAATCAATAGATGGACGACTTTGGTTGTTCATCTCCTCTACCGAAAGTGATATTGTCCCGTCAAATTCGATAAACATATGATAATTTGATGGGGCGAGATACACTTTTCCTTTTTCTATTCGCTCTTTGTCGTATGGTTCCACTACTTTCATATTCGACTTAAGGTCAAGATTTTCGGCCAAACCAGAACGAATATGTTTAAGTCTATGCATACAAATGATTATAGGCAATTCAAAGTTGGGACGCAACTTTGAAAGCATCTTCAGCACAACGGCAAAACTACCTGCAGAGCCTCCTATTACTATGGCCTTATAATCACTCATCTCTTATCTATTTCTTACACTCGGTATATACTTTCGTCTTTTTCTACTGGTTTCAATGCTGTTGTTCTGCTTGTCGGATCTTCTTTTATCCCCACAGCAAGCAAACTGCCTTGATCCATCGATTGCATTAAACGTTCGATGGCTTTATCTTGAAGTGTTGGTCCATATTCGAGCAATATGTTTCGGAATATGATAACATCATACTTTTCAATGGGGCAATTCATAAACCATTTGTTCACAAATGTAACATTGTCGAGCAAATTACCAATAGGACGCACTATACCATCAGTATCTGTATGAAAAAAATCATCGTATTTTGTTCCTGACTCAAGTCTCTCAAAATTTGAACGATTCACCTCATCGTACTTTTGTGGTATGTTGAGTGTTCTAATTTCGGCTTCGCTAACACTTGACATTGTGTTACCAACAACTTTCACATTGGTAATCCCTATTTGTTTAAGCAATATGAGCAAACTATACAATTCAAATCCGTTTGTCAGACATGGCAACCATACCGATAATTTTTCTTTTCCATTGATATTTTTGCGCAAAGAACGCCAAAATGCAGGATCACGAAATAGTTCGGTTGCTGGCACCGTCATTTCGTAAGCTATTTCGTTTCGTTTGTCGTTATCGGTAAGTAGTGCAAAAAATTCTTGTTGCTTATGTATGCCAAGTTTGTCAAAAAGAGTGGTCACACGACGACGAAAGAAGTTGATGCTATATCCTGTATAGTCAACTCCTATTGCATCGGTCATCTTAGCGCTTATCTCTCTTATATCGTTAATGGTCAGAAACATATCTAACTTTATTACACAAAAGCTTTTTTCTGATAATATTGCCCTGTTTTAATAAAGCGGGTAGACATTTGTGCTGTTAGGCTCTCTTGTTTACCCAATACCAAGGCTGCACCATCATACATTTTAGTGCACACTGCCGACATTATTCTGTTTTGTAGTTTTTCGTTAAAATATATCATTACATTTCTGAAAAACACTACATCTACTTTGTAGGCAAATGGTATTTTATCTTGAACCAAATTCTGTATTAAAAACGATGGTCTTTCGCTCAGAAAAGACTTTACTTTCATTGTATCTTTCTGCTCGTCGATGTCAAAATAGTCTTCAAATTTAGCGTTCAATCCACAACCTTTCATCACCTCATCGAAATTGTCTTTAAAGTACAGATTGAATCTATATGCATACTCACCTTTCCGAGCAATATCAAGCACTCGTGGATTAATATCGGTGCCAATAACTCGACATTTATCAAACAAACCGAGTTGATGCATTATAATAAGATTAGAATATACTTCCAATCCGCGCGAACAGCCTATGTGCCAAAATGTTATACTGGGACTCTTTGGTAATTGCTGATATAATGTCTTATAGAGCGAAATCCATGTTGCTGGATCTCGAAAAAGCTCAGTGGTATTAACAGTTATCTCATCAATAACTTTATTCCTAAACATACTATCAGTGGTTGCCTTATCAAGCATTTGCTCATACGTCAACCCCGTCCCTTCGCTTATTTTTTCAAGTCGGCGCGAAATGGAATTATCGGAATAGTCGCAGAAGTCGTATCCGATTCTGATTTTAAAACTTTTCAGAAACTGCTTGAAGTCCATGATAAAACTTGGTTTAGTTCTTTCGTTTTAGAAAAGCTCTACTTCAACCTTCTGTATGAATGCTGTAAATGAGTGCTCCTCACCCACCTCTGCTTCTGAAAGCATCATCAAAACAGGTTCTTCTTCTCCAAATTTGTTTTTGATAGGTACTTCACGACGTTCACCTACTATCTTTTTAAGTTCAGGAGTAACAAGGTCTTTGATGAACTCATTGTTTTGTATGCTATCTGCAGAGAATAATATGCTTATATTTTGTCCAAGTACTTCGTTTCGCTCAAAACCCCATAGATTTTCTGCTGCTGCATTGAAGAACTCTATTGTACCTTCGTTGCTTGTGGTAAATATGGCATCGAGCGAACCCTCAAGTGTCTTTTCGTTTCTAATCTTAACTGCTTCTATTTCTTTGAATTGTTCTTTCATTTCGTTACGAGTCTCTCGCAGCAATATGTCTACCTCATCCTTGCTCTTGCGCATCTCTTCCTCGAGTTTAACTTGTTCTGCAATATTTGTCTCGAGACTCTTAATGTAAAGAACTTCTCCATCGTCATCAACAACAGGTGAATAGGTCGACAACAACCATATTTCCTCGCCTCGTTTGTTTCGACGACGCACACGTCCACTGAATGTTTCGCCCTTCTGTAATGTAGCCAATATATCATCGAGCTGATTAACATCTTCTTTGAAGAAGAATACTTTCATGCTCTGATCTTCAATTTCTTCAGGCTTGTAGTTAAATGTCTTCAAGAAATTGTCGTTCACATTCTTAATTGTACCATCTGTTTCGAATTCTGCGCTTATCGATGCATGGTTGATTGCCTCTAAGATACCCTTCATCTCTACCTCTCGACGTTGGTTTTCTTCTTGTGTAGCACGCATCTCTTCCATGTTTTGGCGCAACTCTTCTTCTTGCTGGCGCATTTTTTCTGATTGCTCCTGAGTTTCACTGAGCAACTTACGAGTGCGCATATTGTTCTGCACATTCGATATTGTTATGGCTATTGACTCGGCTGTCTTTTCTACAAATCCTATTTCGTACTCTTCTAGCTCTCTAAACGATGCCATCTCTATGGCGCCATAGATGTCATCACTCGTTTTGAGAGGAACAATGAGTAACGATTTTGGACCAGCCTCGCCCAAACCTGATGTTACATTGATATAATTATCTGGTATGTCGGTCATATAGATTGTCTCTTTTTCAAGACCACATCTACCAATTATGCCCTCGCCCCAAAGTATTTTCTTATCAGTAAATTTCTTTCTGTCGAACGCTACATGACCTGTGAGCTCAAAAAATTTATTATTTTCGTCGTCCTTGTTTAAAATAAAAAAGCCTGCTTGATTGATTTTCATATAATCGACCAAGTAGCGCACTACGGTGTACGACAAGTCTTCCATATTATCTTGGTTGCGTCGCAGTATTTCACCAAACTGTGCCACACCATTAGTTACCCACGTACGTTGTTCTTCCTCTTTTCTTCGCTTATCTTCTTCTTCTTTGTTCTTCGATAGTGTTTTGCGTAGTTCATCAAGTGATAATATTAGCTCATCGTTTTCTGCACGCTTATCATATCCATCAAACTCGTCGTACTTCCCTTGTCCCAACGCTTCTACAATGGTTAAGATGTCAGATGATCGTTTCTCATCTTCTTTCATCTGTTTGTTTTGTTGGCGAATGATACCCGACATTTTGTAGGCTAAGAAATAACCTGCTCCTGCACACAAAAAAGGGAAGAGTATGACAACCCACACTCCTGGAAATATTCTGATGAAGTCTGACACTGTGCGCTCACTATCATGATATACATTTGAGTCGGCAGCTAACAACAGTGTAACCAACGCTACAACTAATCCGAAGATAAATCCGCGTATGGCATACAGACGTACGAGCTGATTCAGTTTCTTATTTTTCATTTATAACTTTTTTCTGGATGGGTTTTTATTTTTTATTGGCAGTAACTTGCACTAAATGTTCTGTTATCTTATCAAGTGACAATACAGTATCTATAGCTCCTGCTTTGAAGGCTTCTTTAGGCATTCCATATACTATGCACGAAGCTTCATCTTGTCCTATCGTATATGCTCCTGTATCATGTAACTCTTGCATTCCTTTTGCTCCATCGTTGCCCATACCTGTTAATATGACACCTATGGCATTGTTTCCTGCATAGCGAGCTGCTGAACGGAATAACACATCGACCGACGGACGATGACGGTTTACTAATGGTCCCTCTTTTACTTCTACTATGTATTCTTTCCCTACTCGTTTCAGAAGCATGTGCTTATTGCCTGGTGCTATTAGCACACGACCGCGATAAACCTTATCTCCGTTTTCTGCCTCTTTAACTTCAAGTTTTGAAATTTGGTTAAGACTATTTGAGAACGATTTTGTAAATCCTTCAGGCATATGCTGCACAATAACAATACCTGGCATATCAGCTGGCATTGTTTTTAACAACACTCTGATTGCTTCTGTTCCACCTGTCGATGCCCCTAACACTATTATTTGCTCTGTGCTTACAATAATGTCATTAACGCTCGATTTCTCGAGCATTACATCAGCGGTGTATTTTGGTGTTACCGATAGTGTTCCACTAGTTGGCCTAGGTGGCCGCACTACTGGTTTAGGCTGCTCTACCACTGGCTGTGGCTGAGCCATTGCTTTCATCTCCTCCGGACTTCTTCTGCGCAACTTCGATTGTGCTGCAGCTTTCACTACATCGCATAGCATAATATGCGACTCTTGGAAAAAGACGTCTGGGTTCATAGATGGTTTACCGATTACCTCTGTTGCACCATATTCAAGTGCTTTCATTGCTACTTCGGTACCAGCTGTGGTGAGAGATGAGATTACTACAACTGGAATTGGGTGTTGTGCCATTATCTTGCGCAAGAATGTCAAACCATCCATGCGTGGCATTTCAACATCCAATGTTATCACGTCAGGCACCTCTTTCATTATCTTCTTCACAGCAATAATAGGATCGGCGGCGGTTCCCATCACTTCTATTTCTGGATCCTCCTCCAAAATTGCTGTGAGCGATTGACGCACGATGGCCGAATCGTCGACAACTAATACACGTATTTTATTTCCCATTGCAGTTATCTCCTTTTAATTTCAAAAGGCATCTGCCTCATTTCAAATTTCTCTCTTTTCCAAAAATTTATGCCTTACTTCGCCTGTGTCAGTGAAGTAAAGTATTTTTCTGCCTCGCTTGCCACCCAAACTTTTGGCTATTATGGGTATTTTGTAACTATCAAGCATAAGGCATGCTATCTG
>JBGUYH010000202.1:0-14134 GCA_045118595.1 Bacteroidales bacterium
TGTCCAGGTGTTGTGGTTGGTACTCATGCTATTTTGACTGTTGGCAGTATTGCAACAAAAAATATTGAACCATGGGGTGTTTATCAAGGGAATCCTGCAACGAAAATTAGAGAAAGGTGTATTAATGAATAATCTATGAAGAAATTAGTACAATGCAATTTTCAGATATAACAGCCATAATTCTCACAAAAAATGAAGAGATTCATATAGAGCGATGTATTCGTTCGGTGCAAACTATCTGCAGTGAAGTTCTTGTTGTTGACTCATTTAGTACAGATCGTACATGTGAAATTGCGTCAGCTATGGGAGTTAGAGTTGTGCAACATGATTTTATAAATCAAGCCCAGCAATTTAATTGGGCTATTGACAATTTGCCAATAAATACAGAGTGGATTTGGCGTGTTGATGCAGATGAATATATAGAATTGAGATTAGCAGAGGGTATAGTTGAAGTTCTAAAGCGATGTGCAGCCAATGTGAATGGTATATATGTGAATAAAAAAATTATATATTTAGGTAAGTCTCTTTTGCACGGTGGTTGGTATCCTGCACAACAAATAAAATTGATTCGAAAAGGTCATGGGCGAAGTGAAAATAAGCCAATGGATGAACATTTGGTGGTGATTGATGGAATAACAACATCAGTTGATGCAGATCAGACAGATGAAAATTTGAATACATTGACATGGTGGATCGAAAAACATAATAAATATGCAGATAGAGAAGTTCTAAATATGTTATCTATGGAATATGGATTGGATGATGAAACTTCCAAAGGAGTAGAACCTAAATTTTGTGGGAATGGCGCAGAACGCAAACGTTGGTTTAAGTTAAAGTATGCACATTTGCCACTTTATTGGCGTCCGTTTCTAAATTTTTTCTACCGATACATCATTAGATTGGGTTTTCTTGATGGAAATCACAGATGGTATGTGCTACAATGTTTCTGGTATCGATATTTGGTTGATGCAAAAATATATGAGTTGAAAAAATCATTGAATTTTGATGATGATAAGATAAAGGCTTATTTAATTGATAATTTTGCTAATAGCTTTAATGTGAAGTAAATTTGTTATTGTTTTAGGATATGAAAGCAAAGGCTATCTGATTATGCAGATAGCCTTTGCTGTTTTTATTCTGCAATAGATTCTTGAATACTTTGCAATACGTAGTTAAGTATTTCTGGTGTATGACATGCAGATATGAAATTGCCTTCAAATTGTGATGGACTTACATATATCCCTCGCTCGAGCATACGTTGGAAGTAGCGTGCGAAACGTTGTTGATCGCTTTGTTTTGTGTCTTGGAAATTGTTTACAGATTTATCATTGAAGAAGAGTGTGAACATAGAACCACAATGATTGAGTTGTATGTTTTTACCTTCTATAATTTGTTTGAGTTGGGCTATGAAGTCGTTGCTTTTTTGTTCCAAATCGCTGTAAAAATTGTTTGCAGCAAGTTGATTTAATGTAGCAATACCAGCTGCCATGGCTACGGGATTGCCACTAAGCGTACCTGCTTGATATACAGGACCATTAGGCGCTAAGCATTGCATTATATCTTCTCGTCCTCCGAACGCAGCAGCAGGGAATCCACCACCAACTATTTTGCCAACTGTTGTTAGGTCTGGTTGTATGCCAAAACGTTGTTGAGCGCCTCCATGCGATAGTCGGAAGCCTGTTATTACCTCATCAAAAATTAGAAGTGCACCATGTTGTTGTGTGAGGTTGCGTAGTGTATGCAGAAAGTTGATGTCAGGTACAACAACACCCATATTGCATGCTACAGGTTCAAGTATGACGGCAGCTACTTTGTCGCCATTGGTTTTGAAATAGTTACATACGGCTTCTGTGTCGTTGTATGGCAATACGATGGTGTGTCGTACAAAGTCAGAAGGAACTCCAGCACTAGATGCATTGCTAATGTTTGCAACGGCTGAACCTGCAGCTACGAGCAAATGGTCAGCATGTCCGTGATAGTTGCCTTCAAATTTAACGAGTACATCGCGCCCAGTGAAGCCACGTGCTACACGTATGGCCGACATAGTAGCTTCGGTTCCGCTATTAACGAAACGAAGTCGTTGCATTGAAGGAATAGCGCTACGTACCATTTCGGCAAGTTCTGTTTCAGCTTCGGTAGGTATACCGTAGCTACTACCACGCATTACTGCATTTGCTGCAGCGTTGCTTACTTTTTCGTTGTTATGACCAAGTATGAATACGCCCCACGACATGCAAAAGTCGATGAAGCGATTGTTGTCTATATCGGTTATGTAGGCTCCTTTGGCTTCACGGATGAAAAGTGGAGTAGTTCCTACACTACGCAGAGCTCGAACAGGGCTATTAACTCCGCCTGGTATTACTTGTAAGGCGCGTTGAAATGCTGCTTCTGATTTCGGACGTAACATTTTAATTGATAATTAGCAGTTGGATGGTTAATACAATGTGTATGTTGTTTAGTAGTTGGCGTATTGCTTAGCGAAATACGATATGATGTATTTTGCACCTGCGCGTTTGATAGCTATTAGGCTTTCAAATACTATTCTTTTTTCGTCGAGGTAACCCAATTTTGCAGCAGCTTTTATCATTGAATATTCGCCACTTACTTGGTAGGCTACCATTGGTGTGTTAGGGAATCGCTCAACTCCACGAGCTATCATGTCGAGATAGGGCATAGCTGGTTTTACCATTGTCCAATCGGCACCTTCTTCAATATCGGCTGCAATTTCTTCCAAGCCTTGGTCATGTGTGCGAAAGTCCATCTGGTATGTTTTTCTGTCGCCAAACGAAGGGGCAGAGCCTGCAGCGTCGCGGAACGGACCATAGAATGCAGATGCGTATTTAGCTGAATATGCCAATATTTTGCATTTGTCGCGTAGTCCAGCTTCGGTGAGTTTGTTGTGTAGGGCTTCAATTTGTCCATCCATCATAGCCGATGGTGCAACAAAGTCGGCACCAGCTTGTGCATGTACTAATGCCATTTGTGCAAGTAGTGGTAGTGTTGAATCATTGTCAACATCGTGGCTACAAAGAAGTCCACAATGTCCGTGGCTTGTGTATTCACATAGGCACACGTCAGTGATGACGCACATTTGTGGTACGGCTTGTTTTATTGCTTTTACAGCTCGGCAAACGAGAGCGTCAGGTGCATAGGCCATTGATCCGCGTTCGTCTTTTTGTTCATCAGGTATAACACCAAAGAGTAAAACTTTGTCGATACCTAATTTGTAAACGTCTTTAACATCGCTAACTAGTGTGTCGATAGAGTAGCGAAAGATGCCAGGCATTGCTTCTATTTCATCTTTTACTCCTTCTCCTTCGACAACGAAATAGGGGTAGATAAAATCAGAGAGTTCGATGTTAACATCGGCATATTTGTCGCGTGTTGGTGCATCAAGGCGGTATTGTCTGAAACGTTTCATTGTATTGTGTTATTATTTTGTTTTTTAATTATTAGTTCAAGATGTTGTTGGGTTATTCGTCCGCGAGTAATAAGTCTCTTATTGTTGGGTAGTGAGCCATAGAGGCGTATGAAATTGTCGATTGTACTTGGTGAAGTGAATATTATTGTTTCAACGTTATCTAAATCGACTTTTTGTGGGGCATTGGGCATGTGGTTTTCGTAGGCAACAACTGTATTAACGTCGAAACCAAGTGCTTGTAGTCCAGACGGTATTATTGGTAATGCTATGTTGGAGCGTGGAATGAGTACACGTCCGCGTTGTTGCTGTTGAAACCATTCTATTACACCATACGAATCATCGTGTTCAACTTGTTCTATGTGTTGTACGCCAAGTTCGGCAAGTGTTTGTGTTGTTGTAGTGCCAATGGATACAATGCGTGGCGAATATTGTTTGTTAAGTTCGTTTGTTCCATTTATTTTAGCCCAAAATTTGGCAGCATAACGGCTAGTGAAAAGTATGTAGTTGATGTTGCCGATGTAGCGAGCAGCATGTTGTAATGCGGCTATGTCGGTGGGCTCTTTTATCTCGATGAGCGGTGTGTGCAAGTAGTTCCGATTGTTGCAATATGTTCCAGTGTATAATGTTGTCATATTATACTTCCGTTGGCAAATAGTGCTTTGAGTTCTTGACGGTTTTTGCGTGCTGTTATTGCCAATCGACCTTGCATAGGGTGTGTGGCAAATGGTAAAATTTGCGCTATTTCACTCTCTAAGCCAAGTCGTTTGAGTGCGCAAGTGGCCACAATAACGGCATCGTATTGTCCGTTGTGTACTTGTTCAATGCGCTGTTCAATGGTGCCTCTGATTCCCATAATTTGTACATCGGGGCGTAGCGATAATAATTCACTTTTGCGCAGTGGTGAACTTGTGCCAATGCGACTACCTTGTGGTAGCGATTCGAGTGTGAAGTTATTGCGGCTAACGAGTGAATCGGTTTTGTCGGTTGCTTCGTAAAGTGCAATTACTTCGAGGTCGGGATGAAGTGTTGTAGGTAAGTCTTTGGCTGAATGTATGGCTATGTCGGCTTCGCCACTAAGCAGTGCAGCATCGAGTTCGCGTGTGAACATATCGTCGGGGGCGGCACCTTCGAGAAGCGATATGTTGAGGTTCTTGTCGCCAAATGATTTTAGTATATTGAGGGTGTATTTTATATGGGGAAAACGAGCAAAAACCTCCTCAACTTGTATCAGCGACAAACGGCTACTGCGAGCTACTACTTTTAGTTGATAATTAGGTGTATGTGGGTTCTGATTCATAATTCGTTATTAACCATTAGCCTCATTCTTTTGCGTCTGTCGATAATTTCATGTAGTTCTGTTATCGACTCTTCAATAATTTGTTCGGCCTTTCGCACTTCATCGGTTCGCACTTGTATGTTATTGCGCACTTGCTGCTCTATGTCGTGCAAGTTGTAGAGTTTCATACCATCTATATTATCAGCAGCTGGGTCAATGTCGCGTGGAAAAGCTAAGTCGATGGCAAGCAGTGGACGTGTGGATGTTACGAAGCTAAGATCATTCTTGCTGATGATGTATGATGGCGCTGATGTGGCACTTATCAGAATATCGGTTTGTGGTAAGAAGATATGTTTTTGGTCGAGTGAGAACACATTGATACCGAATGGTTCTGCAATGCGACGTGCTTTTTCTTCGGTACGATTGGCTAAGAATACAAGTTTTGCACCTTTATTGAGTAAGAATTTGATGATGTCGGTAGTTAATTTGTTGACACCTACAATGGTGATGCAGGCGTTACGTAGATCTATTTTTTCTTGCTCAATGATTTCGATAGTAGCCAAGCTATGGCTCACAGCTCCATGTGATATTTGTGTTTCGTTGCGAACACGTTTGCCCATTTGCAGCGCACATTCGAATAGTTTGTGCATCTCGGCAGGTAATTTTTGTCCGCTGTTGCGTGCTGTTAGATAAGCCTCTTTCACTTGTCCTTGTACAGCACGTTCGCCCACAATGGCCGATTCTAATCCACAAACTACACGAAATAGATGACGTGCTACGCTATCGGGTATATCACCCTCGCCATAGTAGAGTTCTACGCGGTTACATGTTTGCAGAAAAACCGAAGGTGTATTGTTTGGGTCGGTATTTAGTGATTTGAAATATTTCTCGCGTTCGTCGAGCGATGTGTTATTATGGTTTATCGATTTGTATTGTATCATAACCAATATGTTTCTTTAATCCAATGAGTCAAGAATCTCAAATTTTCAACGGGTGTATTGGCCACCACACCATGTCCTAGATTGATAATCCAATTAGGATTTTGCCTAAAAAAAGGTTTGTATGTTTGTTCCATAACGTTTGCAATCTGTTCTTGCGTTGCAAATAGCAGATGTGGGTCGATGTTGCCTTGTAGTCCAACACTTGGATGTACAAGTTTTCGGGCTATAGTGAGTGGTGTTTGCCAGTCGATGCTTACAAAGTCGCACACATCAGGAGTGATGAGGTTAAGTGCTGCTCCCAACCCTTTGGGAAAGTAGATGAACGGAATATTGCACTCTCTTACGGCATGAGCAATACGTATTACAGATGGTAAAAAGAGTTGTTCATAAACATCGGCAGGCACTATTGAGGCGTGAGTATCGAATAGTTGAAATGCACTTGCTCCTTGTGCTATTTGTTTGCGAGCATATGTTATGCTTAGCTCGGTGATAGCATCGACAAGAAGTTTTGTCTCGTGCGTATGAGTGTAGAAATATTTTTTAGCCTCAGGAAAATCGTGATGCGCACTATTGCCTTGTAGCATATAGCATAGTGTGGTGAGTGGAGCACCGCAAAAACCTATTATTGGTACATCGCTTTGGGCTGCTATGGCAATGGCTTGGCAAGCCGAATCGAACACATTTTCGTTGATGCGAATAGTATTTTGCGGATTGTTGATGGCTGATAATGGATGGGTGAATATCGGACCATGTTCAGTCCACTCAATGGTCATTCCCATAGCCACTGGTACTATCAGTATATCGCTAAAAACAATGGCGGCATCAACATTGAGGTCGGCAACAGGCATTAGGGTTACTCGAGCA
Organism: Bacteroidales bacterium; assembly: GCA_045118595.1. Classification (GTDB taxonomy): domain Bacteria; phylum Bacteroidota; class Bacteroidia; order Bacteroidales; family Marinilabiliaceae; genus W3P20-009. Next base: position 6,503 of record JBGUYH010000202.1, read on the forward strand.
GCCAAATTAGGGTCGGCCATAAGCTGGGCAAACGTATATTCTTTGCGTAACAATTGATATTCAGGTAGCACACGACCAGCTTGGCGCATATACCAAACGGGTGGACGCTGTCCGACAATGCCTTTCAATGTGTTTGTGAAAATACTATTCATACCTCGTAGTCGACGGTGTATTCTTTGCGTGCAAAATTACCCCACATGCTATCTGTGGTCAATCCTCATTTATGGGGAATTTAATCACTTATCTTGGCTGATGATTTATGAGTTGTCAATTCTACATTATCTTTGCACGTAGTAAAATTATGTTGAAACATGAAAAGCGGAGTTTGCATTGTTCTTATATCAATATTTTTGTTGTTGTTTGTGCAAGTATCTAAAGCACAGACTGATGATGAGCATTGTCGGATTGTTGAGAATTTGAATTTTGGTTGGTTGTTTCATGAGGGTGACATCCCCGAAGCCGCCAATGTGCAGTTCGATGATAGTAATTGGCGTATTGTAAATCTTCCGCACGATTTTCAGATAGAGCAGCCTTGGGTCGTTCCTTCGTCCGATGAGCTTCCTGATGAGAGCAATGCTGCCGCCAACATCAGAAGTAGGCTTAGTTCGCGTGCATTTAAAGAGATGAGTGTAGGGTGGTATAGGTTGCATTTTACACCTCGGGCAGAATATCGTGATAAGCGCATTCTGATCGATTTTAGTGGTATAATGTATGTTGGCGATGTGTACCTCAACGGAGAATTTGTGGGAAAAACCGATTATGGATATGTTGGTTTTGAAATAGATGTGACCGAAAAAATTTGTTTTGAACACGATAATGTTATCAGTGTCAGAGCTGATACGCGTGAGCCAAACGATTCGCGTTGGTATACGGGTGGTGGATTGTATCGCAACGTTAATCTTATTGTAACTGATAAAAATCTATACTTCAACCGTCACCCACTGCAAATTATTACCCGCAACAATAACGAAGTGTCTGTTGTGTTTGAGTGCACGGCATTAGGTAGTAAGGTTCGTAACGTTGATGTTGGAGTGCGTCTGACAGATCCCGATGGTAATGTGGTCAGTCAATATCGCGAAAATGTAGCACGTGTAGGTGTGGCGCATACGCAAGAGCTTAAATTACAAACGATTAGTGTGCCAAATGCACAGTTGTGGGATACTGAGCATCCAAATTTATATACCATATCGTTAGCCCTTTTCGATAGCGCTGGGAAAATGGTGGATAATGTGTGTGAACAATTTGGTTTCCGCACTATAGAAATAGGTCCCGATTTTGGTTTGCGCCTTAATGGACAAAAAATCATACTCAAAGGCATAGCAAATCATCACACACTCGGAGCATTGGGTGCTGCAGCCTATCCGCGTGCCATCGAAAAACGTTTGCAGATGCTCAAGGCGTTTGGTGTGAATCACATTCGTACAAGCCACAACCCATATAGTAGGGAATTTATTCAGTTGTGCGATAAGTATGGCATTTTGGTAGTCGACGAACTATATGATAAATGGACACGTCAACACACTGGCGGACGTGTGCCATGGGAAAATCATTGGCAATACGATGTGCCAGAGTGGGTTAAACGCGATCGGAATTCTCCATCAGTAGTTCTTTGGAGTTTAGGAAACGAGTTGCAGCAAGATCCAACTCAAGCTTTTAACGATTATGGTGTTACTGCCTATAAACTTATGCGCACGCTATTGCTACGCTACGATACAACTCGCCTAACCACTGTAGCTATGCATCCTCGTTACCGCAATTGGCAAACCGATTCACTACCATGTGCTTTGGCCATCGAAACAGATGTACAATCATACAACTACAGATACATGTATTTTCCAGGCGACCGACAACATTTCCCATGGATGACTTTTTACCAAAGTGAGGCATCGGTAGCTGCAATGGGACAAAATTACTTTGATATGGAGCTAGATAAAGTTATTGGTTTGGCCTATTGGGGAGCTATCGATTATTTAGGCGAAAGTCAAGGTTGGCCTGCAAAAGGATGGAAACAAGGTGTGTTCGATATATCGCTCGAACCTAAACCACAAGCATACTTTATGCAAAGTTTTTTTAGCAATAAGCCTATGGTACATATTGCTATTGTTGGTGGTGAGAATAGTGCAATGTGGAATGGAGTACAAACAGGCACGAGTAGTTTGAGCGACCATTGGAATTACCCACCAAATTCCGAACTCGATATTATTGTATATACTAATGCCGATGAAGTTGAACTCATAATAAATGGTAAGAGTATGGGCACTAAGTGTAACAATATTAGCAATTCGCGCGAACGCAATCGCATACGTTGGAATAAAGTGACTTATCAAGCAGGAAAAGTAGAAGCAATAGCTCGCACCAAAGGGCAGATAGTAGCTCGACATACTATAGCCACGACATCTGAAGCATACAAATTACGTCTGACTGCTGATAATGATAATTGGCAAGCTGATGGTCTCGATTTGCAGCATATCAGAGTTGAAGCCATCGACCGAAAAGGTAGGCGAGTTCCAATGGCAGACGACCAAGTGATGTTTGAAATAATGAATGGCGATGCACAAATTGTAGCAGTTAGTAGTGGCGATCAAGATTCTGATGAATTAAACATCGACAAAAAACGCAAATTGTGGCATGGCAGTGCACTTGTTGTGCTACGAGCAGGACATAAGGCCGATAAAGTTCAGTTCAAAGCATCGGCAGTAAAGTTAGGCTCTGCAATTATAGAGCTAAAATTGAAGAAGTGAAATTTATCTCGTCATTTTTTGCCCGTTGGTAGACACTACTTGCTGGTTTATTTTAATTTTGTTAAAATTGCGCAATATTTAAAAAACGAACACAAACCATTTAATATATATATGAAAAAAGTATCGTTAGGAATCGACATAGGTGGCACCAATACAGCCATCGGTGTTGTTGATCAAGAAGGCGACGTATTGTCGAAAACATCCATTCCAACCCCCAAAGATGGCGATGTTGATAGCTATGTATCAAGTATAGCAGCAACAGTGCGTGAACTGCTCAATGGACTTAAAGATCTTGTTGATTGCCAAGGTATAGGCATCGGAGCACCCAATGCCAATTATTATACAGGCAACATTGAACACGCTCCAAACTTGTCGTTCAAAGGTGTTGTTCCACTTGTTGAGTTGTTAAAGAAATCAATGCCAGAAATCCAAAACATAGCACTCACCAACGATGCCAATGCTGCAGCTATGGGTGAGATGATATATGGCGGTGCTAAGGGAATGAAGAATTTTGTAATGTACACACTTGGCACTGGAGTAGGTTCGGGAATCATTGTCAATGGCGACCTCGTTTATGGTCACGATGGTTTCGCTGGCGAATGTGGTCACACAATGCTCGTTCCTGGTGGTCGTGTTTGCGGATGTGGCATCAATGGTCACCTAGAGGCCTATTGCTCGGCAGGTGGCATGAAGCGCACAGCATTTGAATTGTTGGCATACTACAATGCTACAGATAGTTTGTTGGCTGATAAATCGTTCAATGAACTTGAGTCGAAAGATATTTACGATGCAGCTGTTAAAGGCGATAAGATTGCCATTGAAGTATTTAACGTTACTGGTAACTATCTTGCACGTGGCATTGCCGATACAATTCACCACACTAGTCCTGAGGCTGTGTTCATTTTTGGTGGTCCAACAGCAGCTGGCGATCTTATCTTTAAGCCAATACGCGAAAATCTTGAGAAATATCTGCTTCCAACATTCAAAGGTAAGGCGCAGATTTTACCATCAAAACTCAAACTTGGCGATGCAGCCATAGTAGGTGCATCTTCACTTGTTTGGAAAGAGATAGACAAAGCATAAGCACACCGCTTATCACATAAATAACGGCCGTTGGGATATGTATTTCAATTCCTGACGGCCCTTTTATCGCTTACGTATAAGGCATGATAAAAATAGATATTTATCAGCGCACATTGCATTTTAAGCAGCCAGCGGGCACTTCGCGTGGTACATACACAACAAGGCAAGTATGGTATGTTGCTGTTTCAAATGGTAACAATGTAGGTATTGGCGAATGTGCACCACTACCCAATCTGAGTTGTGATTATGATAATAGCAGCAACTATGAGGCACAATTACGCCATCTGTGTAACATCACTGAACAGAATGGGTGTATCGACTATGAAACACTGCGCAACTATCCATCGGTGCTTTTCGGACTTGAAACAGCATTCCAACAATTGAAAACAAACTCATTCGAATTGTGGTCTACACCATTCACACATGGATTTCAAGGCATACAGATAAATGGTCTGATTTGGATGGGTACTTATGATGAGATGTTAGCACGCATAGAAGAAAAACGTAAACTTGGTTTCCGATGTGTGAAACTCAAAATAGGAGCTATCGATTTTGATAAAGAACTCGATCTTATCAGACATATTCGCAGTACCTTCTCTCGCACCGACATAGAGTTACGTGTTGATGCCAATGGAGCATTTGCACCTGCCGATGCAATGAACAAACTCGAACAATTGGCGCGTTTCGATATACACTCCATTGAACAACCAATACGTGCAAATCAGTGGACAGAAATGGCAGCATTATGTAGCAAAACGCCACTTCCTATAGCTCTTGATGAAGAACTTATTGGCAACAATGAAACCAACCGAAAAATAGAATTACTTGATACCATCCAACCACAATACATTATACTCAAACCTAGTTTGCATGGTGGTATATTTGGTTCTGACGAATGGATACAACTTGCTGAACAACGAAATGTTGGTTGGTGGATAACGTCAGCCCTCGAAACAAACATTGGTCTCAATGCAATTGCACAGTGGTGTGCTACGAAAAAAACTACTATGCCTCAAGGACTTGGTACAGGAATGCTCTTCACACGCAATGTGCCATTACCACTTAATATAGTTGGTGATGCTATGTATACTAACACTAACGAAATGCCAAGTGTTGATGAGGTGTTTAGAGAGTTGAAAGTTGAAGAATTTTTTACTTAACACGACTTATTACTATAACTTCCAATGATAACGGATGATGTAGAGTTATTTCGCAGTGAATGGAGCGACGAAAATACTCAGCGTATGTTGGTGCATACATCGGGGTCAACTGGTGAACCAAAACCATTTTGGGCAGAAAAGGTAAAAATGGCCAACAGTGCACGCTTAACATGCGATTTTTTAGGTTTGCATAGTGGCGATACGGCATTGCTATGTATGCCAATGAAATACATTGCTGGTAAAATGGTAGTAGTTCGTAGCATTATTCGCAATATGCGTTTGGTGTGCATTGAACCATGCGGACATCCATTCGCTGCTGTCGATGAGCACATTAACTTTGCTGCACTCACACCAATGCAGGTGTTCAATACATTGCAAGTACCAAGTGAACGTCAGAAACTATCAGAAACCGATAATGTTATTATCGGTGGTGGTGCTGTTAATGCTGAGATGAGCGAGATATTGCGCACATTCCCTAATAACATATACTCCACTTATGGCATGACAGAAACGCTTTCGCACATTGCAATGCGTCGGATTAGCGGTAGCGAAGCGTCGGAGTGGTACACACCATTGCCACAAGTTAATGTAAGCCTAAGTCAGCAAGGTACATTATGTATTGATGCCCCACTTGTTGCCAACGAGCAACTAATAACCAACGACATTGCTGAACTTAATTCAGCAAGACAATTTCGCATTATTGGACGAACAGATAATACCATAAATACAGGAGGAATAAAGGTGCAGATTGAAGAAGTTGAACGTCTGTTACGACCACATTTTACCGAACAATTTGCCATAACATCTGCACCCGACGAAAAGTTTGGCGAGATTATTGTAATGGTTACTCCGCGACTCGATGATGCAATGACAATGCAGAAATGTGCTGAGGTGTTGCCACATATTTGGATACCAAAGAAGATAAAACATAGTGAGATACCGCTCACTGGTACTGGCAAACCTGACAGAGCTGCACTTAAGCGCATTGCTCAACAATGAAAAAGTATGAGAAAATTTTTATCACTATATGCCACCAACATATTTGGTGTGATGAACGACAATATGCTAAAGACATTGGTCTGTTTTGTTGCCGTTAGTTGGGTTAGTCCAGAGTATAAATCGCTTGTTGTAAATGCAACCGCTGGAGCATTAGTTTTTCCATATATTTTATTTTCGCCTTTGGCTGGTGAATTGCCACAATTTTTTAGTAAACAGAGAGTTATTCGCATAGCTAAACTTGCAGAGCTGCCCATTATGTTAACAGCTATAACTGGTTTTTTTCTTGAAAATATTTGGATTACGATAGCGGCAGTATTGTTAATGGGATTACAGAGTGCTCTCTATTCACCATCAAAATACGGATTAATAAAAGATATAGGTGGTATATCAGGCATATCGAAAGGTATGGGTGGCATGGAGGCTGTGTCGTTTTTGGGCATATTGCTGGGCACAGTAATAGGCGCTTTTATGGCAGAATGTGCTACTAAGTCGACATATTCAGCTATATTTCTGCTTTTTGCTACAGCTGGTATTATCTGTTCGCTAACCATCAGAGCACGCGAAGAACATACGGTGATAAATACATCGACAAATCCAATAACATTTCTCAAACAAACATCGCGCATAGTTAGGCAGCATCGTGGATTGCCTTGCGTAATACACTTATTATCACTCTTTTGGTGGTTGTCGGCTTCGTTGCAAATAGCACTCATACTCTATTGTAGCGATGATATGGGCATGACGCCAACAGAAACAGGCTATTTGCTCGCACTCACGGCCATTGGTATAACAATAGGTTGCTTGGTAGGTGGTATGCTTGATTCGAAGCATTATATGATAGCTTTTACTCCATTGTTCGGACTATTTTCAGCAGCTATATTATGCGTCATTTTCTTTGTACAAATGAGTCCTACTGCACTAGCTGTGGCTATTGCTATGTTAGCATTTGTATGTGGTTTGTTTAAGATACCGCTCGATGCCGAAATACAAAAGCGTGTTCATCCCAATGAATTAAATATTGTGTTAGCTTACTTTAATTTGGTGTCGTTTGTCTACATATTTATAGCATCGGCAACCAATCTTATCGTTACAACATTATTGCCTACGCGATATATTTTTCTTGTACTCGGTATTGTGATGGGGGGGTCGGCCGTAGTTTTCATATTCGATTACAAATCAGTACTATGTTATATAGGACGAGCTAATATCCGGTTGCACTACGATATTGTAAGTATTGGACAAAGTGTAATGGATATACCTCGTGGCGAAAATATGCTCGTTTTGCCACAACACGCTGCAGTTATCGACCCTCTTATGTTGTTTTCTGAGCTCTACAACAAGAAGTTGCAACCACTTGTCGACGAAGTATATTTTCGTATTCCTATTATCAATCATGTATTGTCGCTCTTCGAGGCCGTTGAAGTGCCCGATTTGCGTAAGTCGCGTCGGGGTATTGAACAAGTGCGCTTACTCGATGATATTATAATAGGTAGGTTGGCACATGGTGATAATATTTTGTTTTATCCTTCAGGTCATATAACAACTGATGGCACTGAGAGTATTGGTGCTCGACATTTGGCTTATAATGCTTGTTTAGCATTATCTGAAAATACGCATGTTATAGGTATTCGCATCAAAGGGTTGTGGGG
>JBGUYH010000203.1:0-4633 GCA_045118595.1 Bacteroidales bacterium
CCGAGTGTGGGGTTTTCAATTTCTCTTCCTTTTTTGCAATTGAATAAATATATATATCACAAATATGATATTTATAATGGCAATGGGAGACAATGGAAGATAACGTTTAGAAAAAAGCCAACCGAGGAATGATTCACCATGCCGTAATAGCCATAAAAACAATGTAATAGGTATAATATTTACTTGCAATAAGTTGACTATAATTAGTTTGATTGCTTCTTTTGAATAATTCACATGCTTTATAATATTATATTCGATTACATATTGGAATATAATTGAAGCAAATAGTATAAAACCACAAATAAATGGAAGACTAAAAGTTGCAATAACAATAATTGCATATACAAATTGTATAATAATTTTAATTTTTATAAGTCTATTCATAGTTGTTATCTGTATGTTATTATAAATCTTAACATTTTATCATTATCCTTATATGGCAATCTTTTTACAGAAATTATTTTTTAGTACATAATTATTATTGTTTGATAGGTATCTAAACAATACATCTTTTTGAGCAAAAGCCTTTTCTTTTAGTTCACTATCATTATCTTCTATTAGATATGCTATCCCCCCGTTGGGCGTAGGCTGTGCCTACGTCTTTTCTAAAAGCAAGGCTCTTGCCTTGCATGTGAATGGTTGTATTACGTATTTGGTTACTCATTGCTTTCTGTTTTTAGCTATGCACAAGGCTGGAGCCTTGTTATTTGCTGCGATGTAGTCTGCAGACTACGTCGAACGGGAAACTCGCTAATATTAATGTCGTTGACCATTAGGCGTGTGCTGCAGCTTTGACACATCTGACTCAGCGTGGAGGCATACGGTGGCGTCAAGATGGTGGTGACGCTGATGGGCATCTGCTGCACTGAAAGGGGAAGAACTGACTGAAGACAACAACAGACTATTAGGTGCACTCTGAGTGAGGATGTAACACGAGTCGGACTCACGGATAACGATAAATAGTTAATGATTCAAAGATATTGCAAAATATGCTATATCCGTTCTATTACAGCGAAAAAGGTCTGAAATTGAATTGGTGATTTTTGTCAAAACGATGCTCAAGCCAAGCATAAAAAAGAGCCTGTCCAAAATTCTTTGGACAGGCTCTAATCTCTTTCCCGAAGCAAAGGAATTTACTTGCGGAGGCCGAGCTTTGCGATAATTGCACGATAGCGTTCTATGTCGCGATCCTTGAGGTAGTCAAGTTGACGACGACGTGCGCCTACGAGCTTCGAAAGAGCCTTGCTTGTTACTGTATCCTTCTTGTTTGACTTGAGGTGTTCAGTCAAACGGCTAATACGGTATGAAAACAATGCTATCTGGCTTTCTGCAGAACCAGTGTCAGTGTTAGACTTTCCGTACTGACCGAAGATCTCTTGCTTCTTTTCTTTGTTCAAGTACATTGTAATGATGTATTAATTATTAAAAGCGGTGCAAAAATACTGATATTGTTTTGTTTGTGCAAATATTATTGATATAAAAAGCGAACGTAATTCCGAAAAATTACGTTCGCTATATTGGTTTCTAGTACTATTGCATTAGAGATTTGCAATGGTGTGGTATACGTTGGTAACATCATCATCTTCTTCGAACTTATCAAGAAGCTTCTGTATGCTTTCGAGTTGTTCGTCGGTAAGCTCTTTGGTGTCGGTTGGAATACGTTCAAATTCAGCAGAAATCATTTCGAATCCATTGTCTTCAATGTATTTCTGTATGCCACCAAATGATTCATATTCGCCATAGATGTTGATAACGTCTTCTTCTTCATCAAGGAAAAGATCAGATACACCAAAATCGATGAGTTCAAGTTCAAGTTCTTCAAGGTCGATACCTTCTTTGTTCTTTACTTTGAATACGCTTTTGTGTTCAAACATATAGTCGACAGAGCCTGATGTACCGAGTGAACCACCGAATTTGTTGAAGTAGCTACGTACGTTGGCTACTGTACGCATGTTGTTGTCGGTTGCTGTTTCAACCAATATAGCTACACCGAATGGGCCATAGCCTTCGAATACTACCTCTTTGTAATCGGTTTGGTCTTTGCTGGTTGCTTTTTTGATGGCGCGTTCTACATTCTCTTTAGGCATGTTGGCAGCCTTAGCGTTTTGCATTACGGCACGTAATTTTGAGTTGGTGTGTGGGTCTGGACCACCTGCCTTTACTGCCATTACGATGTCTTTGCCTATTTTGGTGAATGTCTTCGCCATGTTGCCCCAGCGCTTTAGCTTGCGGGCTTTTCTATATTCAAACGCTCTTCCCATTGTTAGGATATGTCTTTTATTTTGTTATTACTACAGAAAAACTTTATGTTTAAGTTTTTGCGGTGCAAAAATAATTGAAACAGACTTAAATGACAAGAATTTTACTATTTAACTATTTACAATTTGACTATTACTCACACATTTGTCAGTAGTTATATCTGATAGTGTTTTATTATTTGTCTATCTTCATTTGTGCCTTACGATTAGAAATCGTCGTTATCTTCATCGTAGTTACCTTCAAGTGCGTTACCTATATTACGATAGCGTTGTGCTTCATCGGGTTCGCCAAGTTTTTCGCATACCGAGGCTAAAAGGTGGTATGTTTGTGGTTCTTGGTCGTTCTGTCGCATGGCTGCCATGAGGTCGTTGTAGGCATTGCCATAGTTACGCATTTTTATGTGTATGTTGGCTCTGTTGCGTAACAGGTTGGGGTTGTTTTTGTCAGTGTTTATTGCTGTTGTAGCATCGGTTAGAGCTTGTTCATAGTCACCAGTCTCTGTGTTTATTTCGCAGCGCATTAGCAGGGCATCGACATTGTTGGGTTGCATTCGAAGTGCTTTATTAAGATTGGCTATGGCTGAGCGATTGTCGTGATATTTGTGTCTGCTTTGCTTAGCAAGTGTATAGTATTCTGCAGCAAATTCGTTTGTTGCATTTTGTATTTGTTGTTTTTCTGCTATCAGATGTTGAATTTCGGCTTCGAGTTGGCTCACTATATTTAATTTGCGAGCAATAAGACGTCTTATAGCATGATTTTGCAGGTCATCAGGACGGAGCGTAAGAGCATCGAAAAGATATGATACAGCTGTTGTATAGTTTTGGCTGTTGAAATATCTGGCTGCACTATTATAGAGTTGAATAGCTTTAGCATCGGTCATTTGTTTGTCGATGAGTTGTCTATTATTAGCTTCGGCAGCGAAGGCTACAACGGTGCTGTTTGTCATTATGTCGCGTTGTGTTAGTGGTGCTTTAAGCACTATGCCTTCAAGTGTTCGACTTCGGCTTAGGGCTACATATGTTTGTCCGTAGGCAAATGCTCCGCGACCGATGTCAATGATGACGTGGTCGAATGTTAATCCTTGGCTTTTGTGTATGGTGATACCCCATGCAAGTCGCAGAGGTAGTTGTTTGAATGAACCAAGAATCTCTTCTACTACTTTGTGTGCTTTTTCGTCGTATTTGTATTTTACATTATCCCAAGTGTCGGGCGCAACGAAGAAATGGTTGCCGTTTTCGTCTTCAGCCCATACACCATCGTCGTCCATATCAGTTATTTGTGCTATGGTACCATTGTACCATCGTCGTTCCATATCGTTTTTTACAAATACTACTTGTGCGCCAATTTTGAGTGTTAGATTGAGGTTGGTTGGGTAGGCTGTTTCTGGAAATTCGCCAATTACACTACCTTCGAATGTTTGTGGCGGTAGTTGTATTTCGTCTAATTTTGTCTCGTTTATTTGGTCGGCGGTAGCTTTTGTGGTGGTGAGTGTGATGAACATTTGTCCGTTGGTTGGCACAAAATTGTTATCCACTCTGCTGTTAATCATATTGATGTCGGCAGGTGTGGTAGTGTTGAGTCTGACACGGTCGAGCATCGATAAGAATTGACTCTCTTTTTGTCGATACACTTTTTGTAGTTCAATCTGAACAAGATCTATTTTTTTGAAAACTTGTGCATCGAAAAAGTATGGCGATGTGTAAAATCGGCGTAGTATGTCCCAATCTTCACGTTTTACTACTGGTTCGAGCTGAAAAGCATCGCCAACCAATAGCATCTGTTTACCTCCAAAGGGAACATTGTGTTTTTTTGTGTATGTGCGTAGAATGAGGTCGATAAAGTCAAGTAAATCGGCTCTCACCATTGATACTTCGTCGATTACAATGAGTTCAATTTCTTGCAGCAATTTTATTTTTTCTTTGTTGTATTTCTGTCGTTCTTTGAGTCGTTGTGGGTCGATGAAGTTAACATCATCGAGTGCAAACGGATGAAGCGGAACTTTGAAGAATGAGTGTATAGTAACTCCTCCCACATTGACAGCTGCAATGCCAGTGGGTGCAAGAACTATTGTTTTTTTCTTAGTGTGTTTTACTATGTGCCTCAAAAATGTTGATTTGCCAGTGCCAGCTCGTCCTGTCATATACACCGATGAATTTGTATTGTCGATGAGCGCTTGTACATCACGATATTCGGCATTATTGAGGTCTATTTTGTGCTTCAAATTTGTATTGTATTATTGGTCACTTGCTATTCTAAATCTGTTACTTCTTCTTTTTCTTTTGTACAGAAAAGCCAAATTTACCAATTTCTTTTCCTACTTCGTAGTATTTGCCGTGCGAATAGCAAATGAGGTTAGCTTGTGCGAGATTGAATG
>JBGUYH010000204.1:0-4370 GCA_045118595.1 Bacteroidales bacterium
TAATTTGTGTGTCCTTCTTTTTCTGATTTATGCATAGTATGGCACAAAAGTTTATGAGTTAATAACTAAATTTTAGTAATATGAAAAGATGTATTCTATCTTTGCTCTTTCTATTAGTGTGTATGGCTGCCAGTGCACAAATGTCGCAGTTTCAGGCGCTGTATATCTACAATTTTGCCAAGAACATAGGTTGGCCTGCTGAAGATGCAACAAAAGATTTGGTCATCACCGTTATTGGTGATAATAGTTTGGCTGCAGAACTTAATAAGTTAGCTGCAACAAAAGCTATTGGTGCCAGAAAAGTTATTGTAAAAGAATCGGCTACTCCTAATGGCATTCAGAAAAGCGATATTGTTTGCTTAGGTGAATCAAAAAGTTCGCAGATAGGCACACTTATTAGTGCACAAGAGGGCAACAAGAATCTTATTGTTAGCTGTAAAAAAGGCCAATGTGCTCAAGGTGCTGGCATATCATTCTTGTCAGAAGGCGGTAAACTCAAGTTTGAAATCTCAAACAAAAACATTTCAAAACGAGGTCTCCAAGTGAGTCAAAAGTTGTTGCAACTTGGTACAGAAGTAGATTAGTTTTTGTTTATTTATTTTATTTTTTATGCATAAAGTTAAGTTTTTGTCAGTATTATTGTTGTCAGCAACTTTATTTACTGAAGTTTGTGCTCAGGAACAGCTAACTCGCGAGCAAATATTAAATATGTCAATAGAGCAATTGTCGGAACTTCCACTTGAAGATTTGATGCAAGCTGTTGAAACTTTGGGTGTATCAAGTGTCGACGAATTGTTTGCTCTTATAATGAACAAAAATGTATCATCAGCCTCGAAAAAAGAGGAGAGTAGTTTTACATCACCACTAGGAACTACAGTTATTACTCATGATGAATTGCGTACTTGGGGATGTTTAAGTATTGAAGACGCTTTTCGTCTTATTCCAGGTATGATTGTACAACAAAAAACAAATGGTGTTTACGATGTTCAGTTGCGTGGTTTGAGTAACATCCCAGATAACAATATGTTACTCTACACAGAGAACAACAATACCATTCTTATGGTCGATGGGCGAAGTCTTCATAATTATGGTATAGGTACATTTAATGCAGAGCAGTTACCAATTTCAATTGAAGATGTTGAACGTATCGAAGTAGTGCGTGGTGCATGTGGTGCACTTTATGGAGCTAATGCAGTTAATGGTGTTGTCAATATCATTACTCGTAAGCCAGATCAGAGTGAACAGATGATATCTGGTTCGTTCCAAATGGGTACACAAAGTACTAATATTGGCGATTTCGCTATTCGCAAAGCTCTTTCTGATAAAGTAGCCGCAGGTGTTTCGTTCAATATACAATATCGTGAGCGTCCAACAGATAAATATCGAGTTTTGTCGAAAAATACATTGTATCTCGATGAAACAGAATCGGTAGATTGGACAAAAGCAATTAGCGAAAAAGATATACAGACATATATAGAGAATGGTACTATCGTTCCAGTAAAATGCAACGATGAACTCTCAGTTGAGCAGTTTAAGTATTTGCGTGAGGTGAGTACAAACCTCCCAATGGTTGCCGTTTTTGCTCGTGTACAACAATTGTATGCTGGCGCTTATGAAGCAGCAATAAAAGCAGGACAATCTGAACAAGAAGCTCAAGTTGCCGCTGTTACTTATGCCGTACAGCAAATGGGTGGTGCAATCACCGCAGCTCAAGTGGTATATCCTCCTATTTATAGTTTGTATTACACTACTCCTATCGAGTATCGCGATGCAAGTAAAGTTCACGACGAGCCACGTCTTGCCCGCAGAACATTGGGGGTTAATGGTTATTTGACATTTACTCCTGCAACAGATGTACGCATCAATCTCACAGGTGGCTATTCACAGAATTTTGTAAACACTAATACATTGGTCGAAAATCCATATTCGATGAATGAGCGCATATACAAAGGAGGTTATTTCAATGCAGATGCGTCGATAAAAGATTTACACTTGTTAGTGAATTATGCAGGTGAGTGTGGTAATTATTCAAATGGTCGTCCAGGTTTCCGTATCTTTACTCACAAAATTTTTGGTACAGCCGAGTATGATATAAATTTGGGAGATAAAGATTCTTGGGGCGCTTTGTCAATTCGCCCAGGTATCAACTATCAGTACATATATGCTGAAGATGAAAAAGACTATTATGACTATGGTGAAGGCGATGTTGAAATGCCAGGTTTCTTCGATGGCGATGCAAAACTTACAAGTATAGCACCTGCATTGCGTCTCGATTATCGTAAAGGCAATTTTAGAGCAATATGTGGTGTTCGCTCTGACAAAACGAACATTCCTGATAAATGGAATACATCGTTCCAAGGTGTGTTGAGCTATAAATTCAACGATAAGAATTTTGTTCGTGCATCATATGGTCGTGCAATGCGTTCTGCTTCATTGGTTAACGCTTGTGCTAACTACAGATGGCTCAGAAGCAATGGTATGGGTTCACCTAACGAAATCGACTTTGCAGTAAACGAAAATGCTAATCTTATGCACGCCGACAATATTGAGTTGGGCTATCGTATGCAGCCAAGTCAGAAATTGCTTATCGATGCCGAAGTGTTTTATTCGCTTAGCAAAGACTACACAGGTATGATGGCGCGTAATATGAATGTTTCATTCGGTCGTCAGGCTGCTTTCGATGCAGTGAAGGGTAAGAACTCAATGCTTGTTTTGCAAACCATCGAAACCCAAGGCTCTGTTCAAGCAGGTAATTTCCCTTACGAAGTTACGCAGATTGGTGCTGGAGTGAATGTCGATTGGATTATTTCGTCGAAACTCATTGCTAAGTTCAATATGAACGCACAAAAGACGACTATTGACAATTACTACGTATATGACCAAACGGAGGTATTCTCTAAGTTGGTAGAGACGTCTCTTACTGCGGCGCTTACTACTACAGCAACAGTTTTGGCAGGTGTAAATCAAGCAAGTGCCGATGACGATGCAATCCGTCAAGCAAAAGCTTTGGAAATGTTCCAACAATTCCAGCAAGATGGAACAATAAAAGTTACCGATGACAGAATAATAGTTGGGGATAAAGATATTAAAGATCTTGATTTGTCAGATGAAAGCGACAGAGCAATATATGAAATTCTAAATCCAACTACAGTTAATGGTCATAAGCATAAAGCAACACCAGCTGTGTATGGTATGTTGGGTCTTATAGCCAAACCAATTGATAAATTGAATATAGCTGCATATGCCAATTTTATAGGCAAGCGTGAATATCTTACTGCATATGGTTCAGAAGAACTCAATCCTCGTTGTACAGTGAACCTAAAAATTGGTTATAAGCCAATTGATAAATTTGAAGTATTCTTTAATGGAAATAACTTATTTAACAACCAAAAACAAGAGTTTGTTTATGGTGATAAGATAGGCGGTGTTTACACTGTAGGTATCAATTTCGGATTCTAAAGAGAATATTTCTATAGGTAAAAATAAGCAACTCCGACTCATTAGTTGAGTCGGAGTTTTTTTATTTTTTTTATTTTTTTGTATCTATTTTTAAAATAGAAACATATAAGAGGATGTATTCCAAGCTAAAAATAAAGTAAGAGGTTGTAATAAGCCTCTCGGCAATAGTAATATAACAACTAAATTTAGACAGTATGAAAAAAATCTTTATGACGTTTGTTGTTGCATTGGTTTCTTTGTTAGCCCAGGCACAGATGTCACAGTTTCAGGCATTGTATATCTACAATTTTGCCAAAAACATAGGTTGGCCAGCCGAAGATGCTTCTAAAGAATTGGTCATCACTGTAATTGGTGATAATGGTTTAGCAGCAGAACTTAGTAAATTGGCAGCATCAAAAGCTATTGGTTCACGTAAAGTAGTGGTTAAAGAATCGGCTACAACAACAGGTCTACAAAAGAGCGATATTGTATGCTTAGGAGAATCGAAAAGTTCACAAATAGCATCACTTGTTAGTGCGCAAGATGGAAACAAAAATTTGATTGTTAGCTGTAAAAAGGGACAATGTGCACAAGGTGCATGCATTTCGTTTTTGTCAGAAGGAGGAAAACTCAAATTTGAAGTATCGAACAAGAATATTTCGAAGCGAGGTTTGCAAGTAAGTCAGAAGTTGCTTCAATTAGGTATCGAAGTTGATTAATAATGTTGATAGTTTAATCTAAAGTTTATGGCTTTTATATTGCTATAATAGTGTTCGGGGCTAATAGAATAGTCTTGCATATATATAAATAGAAAGAGCTTGAAGCGTCACGCCCAAGCTCTTTTTATGTGTGTGTTTGAAAAAATATCCTGTGTTTGAAAATCTAATTATTCGGCTACTACATCGAAAGTAACGTCAACCTTAACCTCACGG
>JBGUYH010000205.1:0-2989 GCA_045118595.1 Bacteroidales bacterium
GCATCGACATTACTAGTCGTACATTCGAGCACCATAGGCGTATTTCTGTTTCATCTTCAGGGGCTATATCAAGCAGATAATGTTCAAATTCATCGATGTTGGTGTAGAAATGAAACTGTTTGCAACCATTTTTATCGGGTATTGGCATATCGAAAACGACACGTTCACGTGGCATAAAAAAATCGAGTTGATCAATATCAAACAACTCTTTCCACATTGTATAAAACGATGTACCACTCTTTGCACCAAGTACCCAATGCAAACAGCCATTGAATGTGTATGCTCCGCGTTGCCAACTTGTACATAGTCCACCAGCCATTGAATGTTGCTCATAGATATGTGTATCTATACCTTTCTTTTGCAAGTAGATACCAAGTGATAATCCGGCTACGCCAGCTCCTATAATATCGACATGTGACATAATGAAGCAAATGTAACAAATATTTTTCAAGCCTATTGTTGCAGCAGTAAATAATAATGCTTACCTTTGCGCTGTGAAAAAATGCCTCATATCGATTTTGTCGATGAGGTTATTAAGAACGAAAAACAAATTAAAGCGATGAAAAGAACATTCCAACCATCGAATCGCAAGAGAGCTAATAAGCACGGTTTCCGTGAGCGTATGTCGACACCAAATGGTCGTCGCGTATTGGCAGCACGCCGCGCTAAGGGCCGCAAGCAGCTTACTGTTTCTGACGAAGCTAAAGGCAAGGCTTATTAAAAAAGGCTTCTTGCAAAAGACGAAATAACCCCAATGACATTTGTGTCGTTGGGGTTTTCCGTTTATCTTTACTGCGTGTAATCAACCTATCATAACATTTATGACAAAACAAATTCTATTAGCTACGGTTGCTACCCTTTTGAGCACCGCAGTCAATGCCCAGAGCGTAAGAGAAGAGATAAGAAACGACTTCAACCGCTCAGCAAGTCACTACACGGCCTATATAGAACCTGCCGCCGACTACCATTTAACACCTGCGCCCAAAGGCTATGAACCTTTTTATATTAGCCACTATGGTCGACATGGCTCACGATGGCTTATTGGCAAAGGCGATTTTACCGATGTTATTGAAATTTTATCTCAAGCCGAACGCTATGGCAAGTTAACAGCTGATGGTAAAAAGACACTTGAAATAGTAAGTGCATTCTACGAGAAAAGCAAAGACCGCTTAGGTGATTTAACTACAGTGGGCGAACGACAACATCATGGTATTGGGAAACGCATGACCGAACATTTCCCAGAAGTATTTAGTGGTAACACTTATGTTGATGCTCGCTCAACAGTTGTTATACGTTGTATTCTGAGCATGATGGCTGAATGCGAAGAGTTAACAGCCTTCAATCCTAAGATGCGTATACACAACGATGTAAGCGAAAGTTTGCAATACTATCTTAATGCCCATCGCCCCGAAAAAGTAAAAGAAGCAATAAAAGATAGTTGGGATATAATCAACGACTACCGTATGCGCTACACTCATCCTGAACGCTTGTGCAAACAATTATTCACCGATGCCAACTATGTAACAAACAACATCAATGCTTCGCGTCTGATGTGGCAACTCTTCGCTGTTGCTTCGAATATGCAAAGCCATGATGATGGCGTATCGATGTGGTATCTGTTCACAGCTGATGAATGTTACGATTTGTGGCGAGCACGCAACATTGAATGGTATCTGCGTTATGCTGCAGCTCCTGCCATGGGAGCTATAGCACCATATGGACAAGTGGAACTGCTGCGCAACATTATAACTACTGCCGACACCATAATAAGTGGACAACACAAAGGTGCAACACTGCGTTTCGGACACGACACTGTTGTTTTACCACTTAGCTGCCTTATGGAATTGGGCAATAGCGGTGTACAAATAACCGATCTTGACAATTTGGATAACGAATGGGTTAACTACCGCATATTTATGATGGCAAGTAACATCCAACTTGTATTCTATCATCCGAAAAAAGGTAATGGTGACATTCTTGTAAAAGCTCTGCTCAACGAACGCGAGGTAACATTGCCTATAAAGAGCGATATGGCTCCATACTACAAATGGACCGACCTCAGAACATATTATCTGAATAAGATAGATAAGTGGGGAAAATAATCAAACTGCTATATCTGAACAATAAATAAAGAATGAGCCTATTCCCAAAATATTGAATAGGCTCATTCTTCATTTATATAATATTGTAGTACTGATAATTATTGAGTATGAATGTATCTTTGACAACATTTTCGTCCATGCAAAATACGCCACATTGTCCCCCCAAAAAAGAACTAAAAATTAACAATCTTATTATACTACCATATTGGGATAATAGTGAAAACTGAAATTGCCTTAATGTAGTTTTAGTAATAAATTCTTACTCTGTTTTTACCGCTTGTCTATTTCAAACTTGAGTTATTATTGAATATCGACAACTGGGCGAACCGACAATCCTTTATATATCTCTTGCAAATGAAGTGTTGGCTTATTGTAATTGAATCGTAATAAGTTTCCAAGTGTTTTATTTGCAATGCTACTAGTCCAATAATAACCAAAATCACCAATACTCCATAATGTATATGGATCATCGTCTTTATAATAGCCACCAGCAGCAGGCAAATAGATACTATTCCCATTCGGACCCGTTACCTTATAACCGAATGTGTGGTGTGATGTTCCCCATTCCCATTTCCAATCGCACTCATCAATCAATTCTTGCACTTCATCAAGTGTTGGCATACGCCAATTTCCACCCCAATTCATAAGTGCTGCATCATATTGTGTTTGCGCAATCTCTTTACCTATATAAATATAGATTTGTCCCACAGTATCGTAGTACTGATAATTATTGAGTATGAATGTATCTTTGGCTATAGTTTCGCCCCATGCGAAATAGGAGCCGAGTTCATCTTCTGTTTCTGCACCAACATTTCTATTTGCCCAACGCACCGAAAGTCCAAGATCAACTGCATTTTCATAGCCTACACTAAGTTCAACAACTATGC